>JBKKBV010000116.1:0-12044 GCA_046713375.1 Candidatus Limnocylindria bacterium | reverse complement strand
ATGCCCTCTTCACCTTGGCGGGCCGAACGCCGATGTCCCCCAGCCGCAGCTGGGTGCTGGCCGCGCTTGCGGGAGTCATCGGCGCATCCATGGTCACCCCGGCCGGGCCGATCGGGATCCTGTACCCGCTCCGCTACATCGAGGGTGGCGACTGGGGCCTGGCCAACATCGCGGAGTGGCAGTCGCCCAACTTCCACGAGCCCGCGCACATGGGCTTCCTGGTGATGATCGTGCTGCTGGGTTTGAACGGCGGGCGGGCCACGCCCGGCTGGCTGGTCGCGCTCTCATGGGTCGGGGTGGCGATGGGTCTGCTGGCGCTGCGGAATGCGCCAATTGCGGCGGTGTTCGCGATGCCCACCCTGGTGATGGGGCTCGAGGCACGCCTGCGAGAACGCGACGAGCGCCGGAACCGTCAGGCTGGGCCGATGGCGCCCTCCCGAGCGCTTGGCCGTCGGGTCATGGAGCTCGTCACCGCGCTCGTCATCGCGGTCGGGTCAATGGTGGTGCTGATCCCGCGGGATCTGAACGCCGCGATCGACAAGAGCCTCGGCACGCGCTTCCCGGTGGCCGGGGTCGATGCCCTCGAGCGGCTGGCACCCGATGCCAACGTGCTGGCCGAGTACGGCTGGGGCGGGTACGTGATCTGGCGGCTGCACGATGACAGCGGTCGCGTCTTCGTGGACGGGCGCAACGACATGTACTCCCAGGAGGTCCTGGACGATTACTCTGCCATCCGGGCCGCCGATCCGGGCTGGGAGCGGCTGGCGGCGCGCTACGGCGTCGAAGCGCTGCTGTTCCCACCGGAGATCACGCTGACCCGTGGTCCCGCCGAGGCCGCCGGCTGGTGCGAGATCCTGCGCGACGAGTGGCAGGTCCTCTACCTGCGGAGCTGCCCGCTCCCCTAGGCGTCAGCCCCGACGGCGCATCCTGAACAGGACCCGCCCGGAATCCTCGATCTGCCTCTCCTCGACGATCTCGAAGTCCTGCCCGAAGGCGGCGCGGAATCCATCGGGCGAGTAGTCGGCGAAGACGTCCTCGCGGGCGGCCAGGAGGCGCTGCACCATCGGGTCCTCCTTCGGGATCCACTCGACGATCAGGCTGGGGCTGAGGCGTGCCATCAGGCGGCTGATCATGGGCAGCGGCACGTTGCGTCCGATCGCCAGGTGGTGGACCAGCGCCAGCGCGACAAGCACATCCGCGTTGGCGCGCTCGATCAGCGATGAGCGCTCGGTATTCTCCCAGCCGATGGCCGGCGAGGGTTCGGCGAGGTCGGCGAGGAGCGGCATGATCCGTTCGTCGCCGGAGGCCCGCAGAGCGAGGTAGTGGCGCTCAACGGCGGCCCAGTCGATGTCGAGGGCGAGCACCCAGAATCCGGCATCCGCCGCGATCCTGCTGTAGCGACCGGTGTTGGCTCCCAGATCCCAGGCCCGCCGTCCGCCGTCGGCGGCAACCGCCTCGAGCATCCCCTGCACGATCGATTCCTTGCTGGCGGTGCCGGCGTCCGAGTAGCTGGTCTGGTCGGCGTAATCGGCCCAGACGGTGCCAAGCGCTGGAAGGTGCAGCCCCTCGACGGACCGCCGCAAGTGGTCCAGCAGGGCGAGGCGTCTGCCCTCGCTCATCGTCACCGTTCGCGTCGCGGTCGACGGGGCGCCATCCGGGCCGGAATCGCCGGCATGCTGGCGCTGCGCGCGGGCGTGGAGGTGGATGTGCGCCGCCAGGCCGGGCGAGAAGTAGCGGGTCCCGCGCGGGAGCAGCTCGGAGGCGAGATCGAGCGGGACGCCGTCGACCCAGGTGCGCAGCAGCTGGCCGAGTCGCCCATCGCGGTGCGCCATCAGCGCCAGCGGAGCGAGGAAGTTCTCGCAAAACTGGCGATACGGCTTCCACGGCTGGTCGGGCGCGGTGCGCTCGAACGACAGGGTGTCGATCAGGATCGCCTTCCCGTCGCGGAACTGGACGTTGTACGCGCTGGCGTCGCGCAGGGTCATTCCCTTCTCACCGGCCAGCGCCTGCGCGCGGAGGGTCACCAACGCCGCGTCCTTCAGCTGCGAGAAGGACCACTCGAAGGGGTGCGAGATGAAGCCGACCTCGTCGGGCTGGATGACCGCCACGGCTCGGGGCTCGGGGGCGAGGTCGAGGGAGGCGGGCGCATCCGCGACCAGGAGGCCCTGGCTGACGAGGGCCGCGTGCAGGCCCGATGACTCGAAGGCTGCCCACTCATCGGCGAAGGAAGCGTTGACCTGGCGGTACAGGACGCCGTCGCGACGGAAGACGAAGCCGCTGGGGTCGCGGTAGGAGCCTGGCTCGCGCTCGGCGGCCGGGCGCTCGGTCACTCCGCGTCGGTGCTGGCGGAGCCCTTGTCCTTGGGCGTGCTGCTCCCGGCTGCGGCGGCCGTCCCGTCGGTGGGCTTTTGCCGCCATCGACCGATGGTCGAACGGATCGCGTTGCGAAAGAAGAACGGGATCGACACCAGGCCGGCGATGATGGCCTGGATCACCAGGCTCCCGGCGCCGGGGTCGATATATGCAAAGACCAGGCTCATGACAGCTCCTCGACAGATGCTTCGCGCGGCGCCGCCGCCCGAGATTTAACGCTCAGTTTACGACGCTCGATGCGATCACGCGCCCCGTCCAATAGGCCTACCGCCAGGAACGTGGCGTATGTGACGTGCGCGCGGGGAGCGCAGAGGGCAACAGCGACAGAGGCAGCCACCCACACCCATTCGGACCTTCGCCAGGCCAGACAGGCAGCCACCAGGGCCGATGCGCCGGCCGCGATCGCCCAGGCCAGCGGCGAGACGTAATAGTAGAGGCTGAACGAGGCGCCGGGGTCTGTCTCGTAGGTCGAGATGTCGGCCAAGAGGAGCGGCGCCAGCAGGAGGGCGGTGATCACAAGCGCGACCGCCACGCGTGTCCACTGCCGCCGCGCGACGTAGACCAGGGCATAGAGGATGGGGGTCGCCTTGATCGAGGCGGCCATGGCAATCCACAGCGGCCCGCTCCGCCGCGAGATGCCGAAGGCCAGCACCGCGACGAGCAGAGGCTGGACGTTCCCGACCTGCACGAGGGAGAAGAACATCGGCAGCAGCAGGACGGCGAGGGCGATCGCGGCTGCGGTGCGCAGCCTGACCAGCGCCGCCAGCACCGCCAGTGCCGAGACGGCCAGGACCGCGCCCCACAGCAACTCTGCGACCTGGCGCGGCAGATACGTTAGGGGCACCCAGGCATAGGCGAACCAGGGCGCGTAGCGGAAGACACCGTAGCTGTTCGGGTCATCGCTGCCTCCATAGAGCGGCAGTCCCTCGCGAACCCGCAGCGCAGCCTCCCAGTAGGCGCGCACGTCCTCAAAGCCCCAGTTCCCGCGTCGCAGCCAGATATCCCCGAGGGCGAAGAGGAGGATAAGGCCGATCGCCAGCGGACCCACCCAGCGACGCCGCCCCGTTGAGCGGCGAGGGGTGGGTTCGGTGATGGGCGTCACGGCCGACAGAGTATCGTCTGGCGCTGCATGCAGAGATCCCACCCGCTGCCGCGCACGATCCCCGGCTGGCTCTCCTTCGTCGGTGTCGCGCTGCTCCTCGCGTTGATGGCGTACGCGCTGTTCACCTACGCGCTGTCGCGGGAGTTCGGGTCAGACGTGGCCGCGTACTGGGGCGCTGCCGAGCGGATCAAGGCGGGCGAGGCGCTCTACGTCCCGGGCGTGGCCAACGCCTCCGACCTCTACCGGTACGCGCCGTGGTTCGCCTATGCCTGGGTGCCACTCACGTTCCTGCCGCGGGACCTGGTCACCTACGCGTGGGTCGGCCTGATGCTGGTGGCGGCGATCGCGTCAACCCTTCCGCTCCTTCGCCACGGGCTGGCGGGAACGGCCGCCTTCGCCCTCTTCGCCCCGCTCCAGGTCCAGGGCGCGATCTTCGGCAACGTTCAGCCGCTGCTGGTCTTGATACTGCTGTGGGGCGTCGAGCGGCGGAGCGGGCCGCTGTGGATCGCGATCGGGGCGTCGCTCAAGGCTGTTCCGTTGCTACTTGCCCTCGTCTACGCAGGCCGCGGTGAATGGCTGCGAGCTGGACTCGCAACGGCGCTCACCGCGGTGCTGGTGGCGCCCGCCTTCCTGTTCGACCTGTCGGGCTATTCCAGGCAGCCCGGTCCGGGCAACATGAGCCTGATCTCGGTCGCGGCCTTCCCGTATGTCGCCACGGCGGTCCTGATGACCTGCCTGGCCTTCGTTGGGGCGAATTCCCGCTACCGTTGGATCGCCGGAGCCCTGGCCGTGATCGCCGCGCTCCCGCGCTTCCTGCCCTACGAGATCAGCTTCCTGCTCGTCGGCGCCGCGAAGCGTCAACCCGCTAGCGAACCGGACTGACCACGGGTCCGGTCCGCTGCCGAGCGAGCAGGCGACCCCCTACAGTGCAGCGACGACCAGCAGGTGCGCCTCGCGCGTGAACAGGTAGCACCTCCAGGCGGATCGACGACTGCACGGCGACGAGCGTCAGGAAGTCGGGGAGCGCGAAGATGATGAGGTCGTAGGCTGCATCTGTCTGCTCCAGGAAGGCGCGACCGTCATTGACGTGTGCGTCGACGCGGGGATCAGCGCATGGCCGGTCCGAATGCAGCTGCCGGCCAAGGTGGGGCACGCCGTTGGCACTGATGGTGTATCGGGTACGGCCCGTCCGGTTCCTTACCACCTCCTCGACCTTGTAGTACGGCGACCAGCTCCGCTCCGCCACAATCGTCCCATGGCCGCCCCGCTAGCTCGCCGTCTGTCGCGCAACATCGTGATGGCGCTGCTGCTGGGGTACCTGGGCTACACGTTGGCGTCATGGTTCCTGGTCTGGAATCCGGCCGATGGCGGCGCCTACTACGACGCCGCGTTCCGTCTGACCCACGGCCAGCCCCTCTACCCGCCGGTCAACCCCGAGGCACACGAGGCCTTCCGCTACGCGCCCTGGTTCGCCGTCGCTTGGGTCCCGCTAACGCTCCTCCCCCGCGACGTGGCACTGCATGCCTGGTCTCTGGCCATGCTCGGCTGTGCGCTCGCCGCGGTCTGGCCGCTCATCCGCCGACCGACCTGGGCGCGCGTGGCACTCGCGGCGCTCGTCGGTCAGACCCTCGCCGAGACTGCCATGTTCGGCAACGCGCAACCGCTGGTCGTCGCGCTACTTGTCTGGACCGCCGGCCGTCGGTCGTTCCCGGCGTGGGTGGGGGTGGCGGCGTCAATCAAACTGGTCCCACTCGCCTTCGCGCTCGTCTGGGCCGCTCGAGAACAGTGGGGGCGCGTGGCGATAGCCGTCGCCATGGCAGCGCTCCTCTTCATGCCGATGCTCCTCTTCGACCTTAGCAACTATCCGACCGATCCGGGGACCGGCCTCATCTCGCTCTACGCCGTGTCACCGCCCCTGTGGGCGGCGGTCTCAGTCACCTGCTTGGGGGCGACCCTCTGGCTGGCTGCCCGCGGCTCTGCCTATGCCTGGGTGGCAGCCGCGCTCCTCATGTTCCTTGGCCCGCCCCGCGTGGTCACCTCGTACCTGGGATTCCTGCTGCTGGCCGTCGAGGTGACAATCCACGAGGAGCGCCGATGACCCGGACCGCCGTCCTCGGCGCTGGCGCGCTGGGCCTCACCGTCGCCCTTCGTCTCTCCCAACGCGGTGACGAGGTGATCGTCGTGGAGCGGGAGCCGCTACCCGGAGGGCTGGCAGCGGGCTTCGAGATCGAGCCTGGCATGTGGCTCGACCGCTTCTACCACCATCTCTTCTCGTCGGACCACCATGCCATCGGGCTCATCAATGAGCTCGGCCTCGGGGATGAGCTGCTCTGGCGACGCCCCCTGACCGTAACCCTCCGAGACGGCACTCCTCATCAGCTCGATTCGCCAGGGTCACTGCTGCGCTTCTCTCCGCTCCCGGTGGTTGATCGACTGCGGATGGGCGCCTGGCTCGCGTATCTCCGCGCCCTCGGCAGCGCGGAACGGCTGGAGGGAAGCACCGCCGCCGATTGGATTAGGCGCCAGATGGGCGCCCGAGCCTACGAGGTCGTCTGGGGGCCGCTCCTGCGTGGCAAGTTCGGCGCGCTCGCCGACCAGATCGCCATGCCCTGGTTCTGGGCGCGCGTCCATGACCGGACGGCGCAGCTGGGATACCTGCGCGGCGGCTTCCAGCGCCTGTACGACCGCCTCGCCGAGCGCATCACGGAAGCCGGCGGCGAACTCCGGTTCGGCTCCGAGGTCCGGGAAGTGCGCAGCGACGTGGCCGGTCGCCTGCGCGTTGAGACCGCCGATGGCGAGACGGTCAGCGCTGACCGCGTGATCTCCACCCTGGCCGTGCGGCTTACGTGCCGGCTGACCCCGCAGCTGCCCGACGACTATCGGTCCAGGCATGAGTGGGGGACCGCGTACGGCGCGCACTGCTTGGTGCTGGCACTTGACCGGCCACTCACGCAGTCGTACTGGATGAACGTCAACGATCCGGGATACCCGTTCATGGCGCTGGTCGAGCACACCAACTACATGGACCGCGCCGACTATGGCGGGCGCCACCTCGTCTACCTTGCCAACTACCGGCCGATGGACGACCCGCTGCTGCGCACTCCCACCGCCAAGGCGGTCGAACAGTTCTCGCCCCACCTGGCGCGGATCAACCCGGCGTTCCGCACTGAATGGGTGACCGATGCCTGGAGCTTCGCTGCCCCATTCGCCCAGCCGATCGTCACAGCCGACTACCGCGACCACATCCCGCCCTTCAAGACGCCGGTGCCGGGGCTGTGGGTCGCGAGCATGTTCCAAGTCTACCCGCACGACCGGGGGCAAAACTACTCGATCGAGCTCGCCGAGCGGCTCGTGGCGCGGCTGGGTGCTGCTCCCACCATCAAGTAGGTCACGTCGTAGACGAAGAGGCGAGGCAGCGAGACGGCCACCGTCGCCGCAGCGGTCAGCCACGCGAAGCGCGTGCGCGCCAGGCGCAGTGTGAGCCCGATCCCGGCCCCGACCACGACCGCCCAGAGCATCGGCACCGCGACGAGCGACGCGGCCTGGCCGGCATCGGTCGCGTAGCCGCGCAGATCGTAGAACAGGGCGGGCGCCCAGAGCATCGCCGCCGCCGCCACGCAGAGTGCCGCGCGCCGCCACTGCCCGCGACCCAGGTACACGGCCGCGAACAGGATCGGGAAGATCTTCAGCGAGGTAGCCGCGCCGATCGCCAGCGGGCCGCCGCGCCGGTCCACGCCCCAGACGAGCGCAGCGATCATCAGCGGCTGGACGTTGCCGACCGCGCTGATCCCAACCAGGATCGGTGCGAAGAGGGCGACCAGCAGCCACGCCCGCTCCCTCGCCAGCGGCACGAGCGCCACCGCGCTCGCCACCACCAGCACCAACGACCAGAGGGCGCCTGCGACCTGCTGCTGAAGGTAGGTGACCGGTACGGCGAGCCAGGCGAACCACGGAGCGTATCGGTACACCTCGGAGGCGTCCACGCTGGTCAGCAGCGGGTAGAGCGGCTCGCCCTCCCGCAGCCGGATGGCGGCGTCCCAGTAGGCGGCGGCGTCAGACAGCGTCCAGTTCGCGGCCGCCTGGAAGATGTTGAAGATGCCGATGGCGATGACGACGGCGAGTGCCACCGTTCGCGCCAGGCGCACCACCGAAAGCCTTGAACTCCGCATGGCACGAGTCTAGGTGCGCCGCCTGCGTTGAAGGAGTGCAGGAACGGCAAGCAGGAACGTGGCGTCGTAGAGATTCGGCGGCCGGGAACCTGCCGGGTAAGCGGACAGATCTGTGAACAGGGCCGGTACCGACAGGAGCACGGTAACGCCCACGCTGATTGCGAGGGCTGACCATTGGCGCCGCCACGCATAGACGAACACGGCCACCAACGGCCACCCTTTCAGTGAGGCGGTGACACCAACAACCCACGGGCCCGCCCGGGTGGGAAGCAGATAGACGAGCGCGGCGACGAGGATCGGTTGGACGTTGCCCCATCCCGCGGTTCGGTAGAGGAGTCCGCCCAGGAGCAAGGCGAGCGCGACGCCAGCCCACGAGCGCCGGAAGGGGAGCAGGGCAAGAAACGTCGCCCCGACCAGAACGATAGCCCAGCCGATTTCGACGGCCAGGGTCGGCAGTCGGATGAACGGGATCCAGAGCACCGCGAACCAGGGTGAATAGCGGTACAACGCCGACTCATCGGTCGTCGGCGCGTAGACCGGGCCGCCCTCCGCGATTCGCTGCGCCGCTCCGAGATAGGCGTGGATGTCGTTGAACTCCCACTGCTGAGTGACAAGGACGGCGTTCGCGAGGGCGAAGAGCCAGCACGCGCCGATCACGAATGCCATCGCGGCGAGCTGCGCAGCGTTGGTACGGCACGTCACGCCGCTCCACCAGCGCAACGGTCCGCGACGCCTGGCTGCCACGCTCATCCGGCCGTTGGGAGCGCACCAGCGGGCGCCATGCGCCGTTGGAGTCGAATCGGGCCGCTGAGGAAGGCGGCGCCATACAGGAGGGCCACGAGGATCAGCAGTACCTGATAACCGGTCACCAGCGACACGTACTCGAGCACCCCTCCAACCATGGCTCCCAGCAGGTTGGCACCGAAGGCGACATTCGAGGATTCGACACTGCGGAACCGCTCTGCGAAGAGGAGATTGGCGATGAAGATGGGCGTGAACCAGACGACGGTGGCCACGACAAATCGCGGGGCGGCCTCGAGCCCCAGCAACGTGTCGACCGGCACCAGCCACGCCACCGCGACCGCCAGCAGAAGGGCGCCATACAGGTAGACGGGCTTCGGGAGTCGGATTCGTCGCGCCGTTTCGATGGCCAAGAGCACGGCGATCAGAACCCCGGCGAAAACGAGGGCGTTGACGAACCAGGTAGTCCCGAACAGCAGGGCGAACTGAACGACGCTCTTGGTCTCCAGCAGGAGGAAGGCGGCGCCCATGAAGAACAGGTCCACATACCCTCCCATCCGCCGATATGGGCCAGAGACCAGCCGCACCAGGAGCAGCGACGCCCCAAGGATCAGCGCCAGGGTCGCCAGGTAGAAGCCCGGGATCGACCGCTCTCGCAGGTACAGGAACGGGTGGTCATCCGTGGCCGGTGTGGCGGCTGCGATCGCATCGGTCGCCTGCCAGACGGAATTGCAGCCTGCGACCGCGCCATCCGCCCGAACGCTGATGACTGCCAGGTGCCCGTGCGTTCCGACGCTATCGACACATGGGTCCCGGCCATAGACAAGCGCCAGCGTCCCGGCAAGCCGATCGACCAGCCACGCGTGCCAGTAGTAGTTGTACATGGCGAATGTTCCACCTGGCCGCAGGTGGGACTTCGCGCGCTCCATGGCTTCGACCGTGAAGAGATAACTCTCAAGGCGAAGTGCCGACTGGCCGGAGACGAGGGTCAGGGAGTCTGGCAGCGCAAAGAGGATGAGGTCGTACTGCTCATCCGTCCCTTCGAGGAAGGCGCGGGCATCATCGATCGTCACGCTCACCCGTGGATCGGCATACGGATGATCCGGATGACTCTGCACGCCGATCTGCTGGAGGCGAGGATCGATTTCCACCGCGTCGATGTGCATCGCTCCGGAAGCGAGCGCGACGGCCACGTCAGTGCCCGAGCCGGCTCCCACGATGAGGACGTCATTGAGGGTCTGCGTTCCGGCACGTTCGTACGGGAGGAAGTAGACGGATGGGTCGCGCTTTCTACTGGCCACCGACATTGCCGTCTGGAATGGAACACCGTTGACGAAAATCTCAGTGGCCCCGGGGATGTCGGGTCGGGGGATGGCGGCCACCTTGTAATAGGGTGACCAGCTCCAGACCGCCACGAGCGACTCACGGCCAAGGATGATGACCAGGCCGAGGAGTGCGACCACCTGGATGGCACGGAGGCTCGGTCGCAGGAGAACCGCGAAGAGAACTGCCACGACAGCGCCCCAGGCGACGGGTGGCGCCCAGGTAAACGACAGCGCCGAGAAGGCGACGATCCCCAGGATGCTGCCGGCGATGTCGTACCGATACGCCTCCAGCGGCTCGAACAGGACAAACGTGCGAGCCACGCCTTCCGCGATCATCGCCATGACAGCGGCGACCGCGACGAAAATGAACGGCAGGATGACCCAGCTTGGTAGGCCGGTCATTTGAGAGACGCCGGTGAAGATCAGGTCGCTGCCAGATCGGTCGACCTCCACTCGAAACATCAGGACAAAGCCGATCAGGAAGGTCAGCGCGACCGGTGCGTACGGGAAGAGGTTGAGTCGCGCATTCGCTCTCAGGAAGCCGACGCCAATGCCCAGGAAGCTGCCGAGCAGGACGAAATTTGAGAAGTAGGCAAGGAAGATGACGTTCGAGGCGGTCCACCGGATGAGTGCAAGCTCGACGAAGAGCATCAGGAAGCTCAGCAGGATCAGGCGCACCGATCTCGGCATGCGCTCAGTCTAGGTGCGCGTGCGCACCGGCCGAATGACTCGATCGTCCGGCCCGGTAGCCTTTCGTTGGGCCGCGCGTGGGCGTCATCGGCGCTAGCGTAGACGCCCCATGCAGCCAGATGCTCCGCCCACGCCCGCTCCCCGCCGACGGCCCGCCGGAGCGGTCGTGCCCGCGCTCAGCACGGTGCTGCTCGGTCTTCTGCTCGTGGTCACTCCTCATCTTGGTCCAGAGCTGGCGCCTGATATTCCGCTTCCCAGCGTCGATCCACAGGCGACCGTCCTGCTCGCGGTTGGGGACATCGGCTCGTGCGAAAGCCTCGACGACGATGCAGTGGCCGAGCTGGCTGTAAGCCTGCCCGGGACGATCGCCCTGCTCGGGGACATCGCCTACCCGGACGGCTCCGCGTCGGATTTCACGGGCTGCTTCGACCAGGCATGGCGCCCGCTCCTGTCGCGCATCCGCCCGATCCCCGGGAACCATGAGTATCGAACACCCGATGCCTCGGCCTACTTCTCCTATTTCGGGGACCCGGCCGCGATGCCGGGCGAGGGCTGGTACTCGTACGATCTGGGCAACTGGCACGTGATCGCCCTGAACTCGAACTGCGACACGCTCGTCGAGTGCGGGCGCGGGTCCACGCAGCTCGCCTGGCTGGAGCAGGACCTTGCGGCCAGCGGCGCTTCGCGGCCCGGGGCATGCACCCTGGCCTATTGGCACCACCCACGCTACTCGTCGGGACGTCACGGGGACAGCACGATGACAGATCCGCTCTGGAACGCTCTGGCCGCCGCGGGCGCAGACCTGGTACTCGCCGGGCACGACCATGATTACGAGCGCTTCGGCCCGAACGATGGCTTGCGCTCCTTCGTGGTCGGCACCGGCGGCCGCAGCCTATACGAGATGCTGCGCGTGCCCAACCTGGCCAGCGAGGTCCGCGACAACACCTCCTACGGGCTGCTGATGCTCACCCTGCACGCGTCGGACTACGCATGGGAGTTCATCCCGGCGCGGGGCAGCAGCCTCCGCGACTCCGGAACCGCCACCTGCCGCTGACCGCTCGGCCTCGGCCGCCAGCGCCTCAAATGCTCAGCCCCTGAGCGTATGGACCGAGAACAGCAAGAATCCAGGCCGGAGCAGTCTCGGGTCATTCGCGCGATTACCGAGTGCTTTGACGAACAGAGCGACCCCGCCTAGCATCCGGCGATGACCCCCCTGCGTTCTCCCGCGCCCGACCACGAGGGCGCCATCGCCTCTGCGCCGTACCGCCGTCATCGGCGTATCCATCGGTCAAAGAGCCACCCGCGCCCGCGCGTGCTGCAGCTGCTGGCAACCGGCGGCACCGGCGGGGCGCAGGAGAGCTACACGGGCCTGCTGCTGCACCTCGACCGCTCTGCGTACGGGGTCCGCGCCCTCTCTCTCTCGAGCGGGTCGGCCGTGCAGCGCCTGCGTCGGCTGGGCCTGGAGGTGGAGGTCATCGACGAGGCCGATGACGAGGCTGCCGTCCGCGAGCTGACGGCGTACCTGGTGCGCAATGAGATCGACCTCCTGCACGCGCACATGTACCGCGCCGAGGTGGTAGGGGCACGGGCAGCTGTGGTCGCGCGCACGGCGGTCGTGATGGCAACCGTCCACTCGTCGCGGGTG
>JBKKBV010000115.1:0-3283 GCA_046713375.1 Candidatus Limnocylindria bacterium | reverse complement strand
GCCACGATCGGATCGCGCAGCCCGTAGAGGTCGATCAGCCTCCGCATGGTGGTTGACTCGCCGCCCGGCAGGATCAGGCCGTCAAGGCCCACCAGGTCGCGCGGCAGGCGAACCTCGATCGGCTCCGCGTCGACGTCGCGCAGGGCGTTGGCATGCTCCCGGACATCGCCCTGCAGGGCCAGGATGCCGATCCGCGGCCGGCGAGCTTCAGTCGTGCCGGAAGGGGTGGGAGCAGGGACCGTCTGCGCCATCGGGCTCGGCCTCACTACCAGCCGCGGACGGCCAGGCGTTCCTCCGCCGGAATCTCGGAGAGCTCGAGGCCGTGCATCGGCTCGCCCAGGCCGGTGCTCACCTCGGCCAGGATCTCGGCATTGTCCCAGTGGGTGGTGGCCATCACGATCGCTCGCGCCACGCGATCGGGGTTCTCGCTCTTGAAGATGCCGCTGCCAACGAAGACGGCCTGTGCTCCGAGCTGGCGCATGAGGCTGGCGTCGGCGGGTGTGGCCACGCCCCCCGCGGAGAAGTTGGGGACGGGCAGCTCGCCCATGGTTGCGGTCTGGCGCACCACGTCCAGCGGTGCACGCAGCTCCTTGGCCGCCGCGTACAGCTCGTCCTCGCGCATGCCGGCCAGCTCGCGAATCCCCTTCATCACGGCGCGCATGTGGCGCACCGCCTCGACGATGTTCCCGGTCCCGGCCTCGCCCTTGGTGCGGATCATGGCCGCCCCCTCGCCGATCCTGCGCAGCGCCTCGCCCAGGTCGCGGCAGCCGCACACGAACGGCACGCGGAACTCGTGCTTGTCGATGTGATGCTCCTCGTCGGCCGGCGTGAGCACCTCGGACTCGTCGATGAAGTCGACCTCCAGCTGCTGGAGGATCTGCGCCTCGGCGACGTGCCCGATCCGGCATTTGGCCATGACCGGGATGGTGACCGCGGCCTTGATCTCCTCGATCAGCTTGGGGTCGGACATGCGGGCCACGCCGCCGAACTTGCGAATGTCGGACGGGACGCGCTCGAGCGCCATCACGGCGACCGCTCCCGCCTCCTGCGCGATCCGGGCATGATCGGCCGTGACGACGTCCATGATGACCCCGCCGGAGAGCATGCGGGCGAGCCCGACCTTGGTTGTCCAGGTGCTTGTTTCGATGCCGGCCATGCACCCTCTTCGTGTCGACTTCGTGCTTGAGACCGATGGCGGCGCTGCCGCGCCGCGCTCGGCCATGCATTGTACTCGGGAGCGTGCTCAGGTCCCAGGTGCGCACCCGGCCAGCGCCGCTCAAAAGCCGATCGGCGCGTGGTTGCTATCATCCGCGCCACGGAGGCACGGATTGCTCAACGCACCGGTATTGGTCCTGAACCAGAATTACGAGCCGCTCAACGTCTGCGACATCAGGCGTGCCTTCAACCTGCTCGGCTCCGAGAAGGCCGAGCTGCTGGAGCGCAACCACCAGGTCATCCACACGCCGACGCTGGCAATCCCCGCGCCATCGGTGATTCGGCTGGTCTACCTGGTCCGTCGCCCCCGTCCGCGGGTCAAGCTGAGCCGGCGCGAGGTGTTCGCCCGCGACGCGCACCTCTGCCAGTACTGCGGCGCGTCGACGCGCGACCTCACCATCGACCACGTGGTGCCCAAGCACCGCGGCGGCCGGCACGAATGGGAGAACCTGGTCACCGCCTGCCGGGCCTGCAACCACCGCAAGGGGAGCAAGACCCTGTCCGAGGCGCGGATGCTGCTGCGACGCGAGCCGCGCGCTCCGCGCGCCGACGTGCGCTACCTGTACGGCACATACCTCGCCGATGAGCAGAACGACGCCTGGCGAAGCTACCTCTTCCTGAGCGACGCCCCGCGCGCCTAGCGCGCCCCGGGAGACAACCGATGCGCGATGGGGATCCCCTGCGGATCGACCTGCCGCCGGCCGTGGCGACCGTCCTCGAGACCCTCCGTGCGGGCGGCCACGAGGCGGTGCTGGTGGGCGGTTGCGTGCGCGACCTCGTCCGCGGCGAGGAGCCGGCCGATTGGGACGTGGCCACCGCGGCGCCGCCAGAGATCGTGGCGGGCCTGTTTCCCGGAGCCAGCTGGGAGAACCAGTTCGGGACGGTAACGGTCCTCGATTCGGAAGGCGGCCGGGGGATCGAGGTCACCACCTACCGGGTCGAGGCGGGGTATCGGGACCGGCGCCGGCCGGACGAGGTGCGCTGGGGCCGCTCGCTGCCCGATGACCTGGCGCGGCGCGACTTCACCGTCAATGCCATGGCCTGGGTCCCTGATGCCACTGCCGATGGGAGCGGCCGGCTGGTCGACCCGTACGGCGGAGCGGCAGACCTGGAGGCCGGCCTGCTGCGTGCCGTCGGCGAGCCCGGCGAGCGCTTCAGCGAGGACGCCCTGCGCCTGCTCCGCGCGGTCCGGCTCGCCACCCGCTTCGACCTTCGGCTCGATCCACCCACTGAGGCGGCCATCGTCACCCACGCGCCGGACACGGCCAGCCTCTCCGGCGAGCGAGTCCACGATGAGCTGCTGCGCATCCTGGCTGGCGCCTCGCCGCCCTCCCGTGGCTTGGCCCTGATGGAGCGGCTGGGGCTGCTCGAGGTACTGTTCCCCGAGCTGGCGGCGCTCCGCGGCGTCCCGCAGGCCAAGCAGCTTGCGGGCGATGCCCTGGATCACTCCCTGCGCACGGCCGATGCGCTGCCGCCGAGCGACCCGGTGCTGCGCCTTGCAGGCCTCCTCCATGATGTGGGCAAGGCGACAACCCTGGCTGACGGACATTTCCTGCACCACGACCGCGATGGCGCGCTTCTCGCCGAGCAGGTCATGCTGCGGCTCCGCGCTCCCCGGGCCGAGATCACGCGCGTCGGGCGCCTGGTCCGGCACCACATGTTCGCCTACACCTCCGACTGGACCGATGCGGCGGTCCGCCGTTTCGTGCGCCGCGTTGGCCTGGACCTCATGCCCGACCTCTTCGCCCTGCGCGCCGCCGACGACGTGGCCTCCGGCGTCGACGAACCGCCGAACGGCTGGAAGGAGCTCCGCGAGCGGGTGGCGGCGGTTGCCGACGATCCGCTGGAGGCCCAACAGCTGGCGATCACGGGCGACGACCTCGTCACCCAGCTGGGGATTCCGCCTGGCCCTGCCATCGGGCGACTGCTGGCGGCGCTGCTGGAAGCCGTTCTGGAGGATCCGACCCTCAACTCGCGGGAGCAGCTGCTGACACTTGCCCGCGCGATGGCGAGCGGATAGGGCGCTGCTACAATCGGCGATCCGGAGCGCGTGCCCACGCGCCGATGA
>JBKKBV010000114.1:0-2951 GCA_046713375.1 Candidatus Limnocylindria bacterium | reverse complement strand
GCCTGGAAATCGGTGTAGTTCGAGCACGAGCTGACCTCGAGCCACTTCCCCACCCCGGGTGACCACGCCTCGAGGTCGTAGCCCTTCGCCTGGGCGAAGCCCAGGTCGGCGGTGCAGCGCTCAACGGTGCGATACGGCAGCTCGAGCGCCTCGAGCACCTCCTCGGCGTTGCGGGTGAGCGTCTCGAGCTCGTCCGAGCTGGTCTCCGGGTGTACGAATTTGACCATCTCGACTTTGTCGAACTGGTGCACCCGGAGCAGCCCGCGGGTGTCCTTGCCGGCCGCCCCGGCCTCGCGCCGGAAGCAGGGCGTGTAGGCGGCGTGGTAGATCGGCAGGTCGTCGCCTGGCAGGATCTCGTCGCGGTACAGGTTAGTTACCGGCACCTCGGCGGTGGGGATCAGGTACAGGTCGTCGCGCTCGACGACGTACATCTGCCCCTCCTTGTCCGGCAGCTGCCCGGTGCCGCGGGCAGAGGCTGCGTTGACGAGGATCGGCGACCAGACCTCACGGTAGCCGTGTCCCACGGCGAGCTCGAGCATGAGGCCGATGAGCGCGCGCTGGAGGCGCGCGCCCGCCCCGGTGTACAGGATGAAGCCCGATCCGGAGATCTTCGCGCCGCGCTCGAGGTCGAAGAGTCCGAGCCGCTCACCGATCTCCCAGTGCGGCGGCGAGCTGCCCGCCGCGCCCGGCTCACCCCACGTTCGGATGACCGGGTTGTCGTCGGCGCTGACGCCGTCCGGCACGCTGGGGTCCGGCAGGTTCGGGACGAGCAGCAGGTCGGCCTCGATTGCCGCCTCGAGCACCCCCAGCTCCGCCGTGAGCGCGTCGATCCGCTCGGAGAGCGGCGCCATGCGGCCCTTCAGCTCGTCTGCCTCGTCGCGCTGCCCGTTGCGCATCAGCTCGCCCAGCTGGCGGTTGCCGGCGTTGCGCTCGGCGCGCAGGTCGTTTGACTCGGCCTCGACCTGGCGGCGGCGCGCGTCGGCGACTAGCAGGCGGTCAACCGCGTCCGGTGGCTCTCCCTTGCGCGCGATCGCCCGCTTCACCGCGTCGGGGTCGTCGCGGATCAGCTGCAGGGAGATCATGCGCTGAGCGTATCCGTCGCGGAGGCGGCACGAAGCCGGTCAACGACGAACTCCCTGGGCAGGGACGCCAGCAGCCAGCCGGCGCGCGGGCCACTCGGCCGGCCGAGGAAGGACAGGTACAGGGCGGCGAACATGCGCCCTGGGGGAATGCCCGCGCTACGCGCCGCATCGAAGATGGCCGCCTGGACCGATTCGCCATCCCATGCCGCTGCCGTGGCCAGGGCGGCCGCGAGCCCGCTCAGCGCACCGCGCTGAGCCTGATCCAGCTCGGCTGCAGCCGGCGGGAGCGCGTCGCGCTGCACCTCGATCCGCGCCCGATCAGGCGCATACACGTCGAGCCAGGCCCGCGCCGCACGCATGCGCTCGTCGAGCAGCGCGCGCTCGGCGTCGGTCAACGGGGCGCCCTTCTCGGCCTCCATCCGCGCGAGCACCTCGACGCCGGGCACCTGCAGCACGAGTGCGAGGTGCGCGAACGGGGGTCGGTAGGCCGAACCCGCGGCGACGATATCGGCATCGGGATCGACCAGTGCTGCCGCGAAGACCCGCTCGTGGTCGGGCGGCAGGTCGCCTTTGACCTCGATGCCGGCGCTTGCCGCGGCGATCCGATCCGATTCGTCGAAGAGTCGCGGGATGGCATCGGTCCCGTCCGGGTCGAACTCGATGGCGTGGTTGGGGCGGGGGCGGATCATGAGCAGGCGCAGCTGCTCCGCCGGAACCACCTCGGCGATCTCGTGGGCAGCCGCCCCGCGCCCCTTGCTGCTGCTCATCTTCCGCCCGCCGATGTTCAGGAACTCATAGGGCAGGTTGGAAGGCGGCTCGCGCTCGTAGACCTCGCGCGCGATCGCGTCCGATCGGTCCCGGGAGCCCCCGGCCGTGGCCAGGTCCTTGCCGCACGGCTCGATGGTGACACCGAACATGCTCCACTGGACCGCCCAGTCGAGGTTCCATGGCAGCTTGGCCGCCCCCCCGAAGGGCGCGATGCGACCGGTGGTCGAACAGCCCCGCGCCCACGTGACGAGGTCGGGAAGGCATTCGAAGGCGACGGTCTCACCATCCCAGTCGCGCGCCAGGGTGGTCCCCACCTTGCCGCAGGTCGGGCAGATGACGTGCACCGGCAGCCAGCCTGGTGGCCGCTCGACACGGCTGACGCGGCGGTAGATGTCGCGCACCACCTCGGCCCGATCCAGCGCCGTGCGGATGAATGGGTCGACCTCCCCGCCGGCGTAGATCTCGCTCATCCAGTAGTAGCGGTCGGGGTGAATGCCGAGCCCGCTGAAGGTGTCGATGAAGAGCGCCGCGAAGTGCCGCGCGTACGACGGGTGGCAATCTCCCACCGGGTCCGGCACGTTGGCGAGCGGCGCCCCCATCCAGCGCCCGGTGGCGTCGGGGGTGAGCATCGCCTGCGCATCCATCGGATCGAGGTCGTCGACCCCGTAGAGCAACGTTGTCGACAGGTCGCGCTCGCGGAGCGCGCGCACGATCACGTCCAGGATCACTGGCCCGCGCAGGCTCCCGACGTGCACGGTGCCGGACGGAGTCTTGGAGTCGTTGACGACCTGCGGGCCCTCGAGGCGCGCCGCCAGCTCGTCCGCCCAGAACACCTGATCTGGCGCGGCTAGTGGATGCTGACGACCGTGAAGGTGGATGCCCCGGCCGGCGCCTCGACGACGACGGTATCGCCCTTCTTGTGCCCCATCAGGGCGGCGCCGACCGGCGACTCATTGCTGATGCGGCCCTCGCGTGGGGCGGCCTCGGCCGAGCCGACGATGGTGAAGGTCTCCTGGCCGTCCTCGCCCTTGATGACGACCTTTGACCCGATCCCGACGCGGTCACCGTTGGTCTTCTCGATCACCTCGGCGTTCTTGAGCT
>JBKKBV010000113.1:0-8510 GCA_046713375.1 Candidatus Limnocylindria bacterium | reverse complement strand
GGAAAAGCAGAAGGAAGGCAAGCAGCGGATGAAGCGGATCGGGTCCGTCGAGATCCCGCAGGAAGCCTTCCTGGCCATCCTCCGCATGAACGAGGGGCAATAGCGTGAATTTCCAGGACTCGTTGCGCCTCTCGATCGCGCTGGGGCTGACGATCTTCCTGGTCCTGCTGCGCTTCGACTCGGATCGCATCATGCGCTCCGATTACTTCCGCTCCCGCGCCCCGTGGGTCGGCCCGCTCTCCTATTACGGGCTGGTGGTGCTGTTCGCGATCGGGATCGCGTTCATCCTGCCGCGCGGTCGGGCGCAGCTCTTCCTGGCCCCGGGCGACCCCGAGTCGATGCTGCCGGTGATGCTCCTGTTCTGCGCCGTCGCCATCCTGAACGGGCTGGTGCTGGCGTTCCTTCGCTACCGCGCCATCCTGCCGTTGCCGAACCAGCTGCTGGTGCCACGGCTTGCGGGCGCGGCCGCCAACGCCTTCGCCGAGGAGCTGCAGTTCCGTTCGATCGTGCTCGGCATGCTCCTGTTCGCTGAGCTGCCCGGCGGCGTGGGAACTGCCCTGGTGGTGCAGGCCCTGCTGTACGGACTGGCGCACAGGCGCCTGTGGAGGGAGCGCGACTGGTACTTCCTGGCGGGCTCGGTCCTGCTCGGCTATGGCGCGGGGCTGGCGACGGTGACCACCGGGTCGGTCGTGCCCGCCATGGTCGGGCACTTCGCGGTGACCGCCTCGCTCTTTGCCTTCGCAGGGGGGCGGCTGCGCCAGCGGCCGATCTAGCGCGTTGCGCCCGCGACATCGGGCCGAGGTTCACCGTCTGCCGAGCACATTGGTAAATGAGCACGCGGCGACCCGCTCAGGATGGCTCGGGGCATCTCCATCCATCGGGCTACCAATGACATTGGTAGAACCACGCGTTCACCCTCGTCCGGAGCCCGATGTGCGCTTTTTTAACCTATGCCATTGGTAGGCCCATGCGTAGGCGGTCGTCCTGAGCCCGATGTGCGCCGTTGTACCAACGTGGTTGGTAAACGGCACCGGTCAAATCGGCCGTTTATATCGCCTTAGCACGGGGGGCGCTATATGAGCACCGATGGCCCACCTCCTTGTCCGCGCACCATACGTGCTAGCCAGTGCCCATCACCCAGGCGGGGTGTCGATCCTGGGCAAGCTCCAGCGTCGTATCGGTAGACAGGCGAAACGCAGGGCCACCAGCAATCCGAGAAGGAGATCCCCACTCATGGCAGCCAAGGTCATTCACGTTGAAGTCACGGGCAAGGACGGGCCTGCGCTTCAGAAGTTCTACTCCGAGATCTTCGACTGGAAGCTCGACACCGACCTTCCCGACGGCTACGGCATGGCACGGGACGAGTCTGGGTTCACCAGCGGCATCGGGCCGACCCGCGACGGGTCCGCCGGCCAGGTGACGTTCTACGTCCATTCCGAGGATCCGGCCGGCATGCTGCGCCGCGCCGAGGAGCTCGGCGGCAAGGTGCTGATGCCCCTGACCGAAGTGGCCAAGGACACAACCATCGCCCTCTTCGCCGATCCGGAGGGTCACGTCGTCGGGATCATGTAGTCCCATCGTCGCTCACGCGATCACCGCCCCGAGCCCGGTGCATGTAGGCTCGGGGCGTGTCGTTTCCCACGCACCACCTCTACGTCCATGTCCCCTTCTGCCGGCTGGTTTGCGCCTACTGCGACTTTGTGACGGTGGGCGGGCGCGGGGCGGAGATTCCGCGTTACGTCGAGGCGTTGCTGCGCGAGATGGAAGTGCGGCCGGCATCGGGCCAGCTGGCGACCATCTACTTCGGTGGCGGCACGCCCTCCCTGCTCCCAGCCGATGCCGTCGCCCGCATCGTGGACACCGCCAGCGACCGATGGGGCTCAGAGCCTCTCGAGATCACCGTCGAGGCCAACCCCAGCGAGCGCGAGGCACCCGATTGGACCGCCTTGCGCGTGGCAGGCGTGACGCGCATCTCTCTCGGCGTCCAATCACTCCGCGATCCAGAGCTCGTGGCGTTGGCCCGTGGCCACACCGCCGACGAGGCTCGCGCTGCCTATGCCGCAATCCGGGCCGCGGCCTTCGAGAACGTCTCAGTGGACTTGATCTACGGCATCCCGGGCCAGTCGCTGGCCGACTGGCACGAGGGCCTGCTGGCGGTGCTGGCACTTGAACCCGATCACCTCTCGCTGTATGCCCTCCAGCTGGCATTAGCGCCCGATGAATGGGCTGCGCCGCCCCGTCCCGGCGCCCTGCGCTGGCGTCAGCGGATGGTGGCCCGACAGGACGATGGCCTGGCCGCGGCCCAGTACCAGCTCGCCGAGGAGCTGCTCGCAGCCGCCGGATTCCGGCACTACGAGCTCTCCTCCTGGGCAAGACCGGGTCGAGAGTCGCGCCACAACTCCGCGTACTGGGAGCGGCGCTCGTACACAGGAATCGGCGCCGGGGCGCACTCCTTCGACGGCGGCACCCGCTCCTGGAATGAGCGCGACCTCGACCACTACCTCGCTCGGACAGAGGCGGGGGAACGAGCCCTGGCTGGCAGCGAAGAGCTCGACGAGCCAACCCGGGCATTCGAGGCGGTGGCGCTGGGGCTGCGCCGCGTGGCGGGCTTCCGACGCGCCGAATTTGCCTCCGAATTCGGCGAGGATCCGGTCGATCGGTTCGCGGGCGCAGTCGGTGACGGGACCGCGGCAGGGTTGCTCGAGGTCACCGAGGAGTCGGTGTTGCTCACCCCGCGTGGGCGCCTCTTCGCAAACGAGGCGCTGGTCGCGTTTGCGCCCTAGGGGCAGGGTTCCAGAGTCGCGCGGCCAGGGGGCCTTCATTCCCTTCCGCGCGCCCGAGCCAGCGCCGCGGCGTATGCGGCTGAGCCGATTGCGCCGGCCAGGAGGTCGTTGACGGTGTCCCACGTGCCGCGCACGTTATGGAGCCCGAACCAGACGTCGCTGTAGTACTCCTGAGCCTCCAGTCCGATGTGGGCCAGATGCGCGAGGCCGACGGCGCTGAGTGGTGGCAGGTCAAGGAGCTCGGCGATGACGACGGTGGCCGCCCCAGTGCCGTGCGCATGAGGGATTGCGTCGAAATGGCGATAGCGGTCGTACAGGTCGAAGTGGTTGCCGAGCAGATCGAGCGCGAAGATGGACAGGTACAGGTTGTCCGTCCAGAACGGGTAGCGGCCGCGCTTCCTCACCGCATGGGCAACTGGCACCAGCAGGCTCAACGGAATCATCACCATGCCCCGGGTGCCAATCGCCTTTCCCGCAAAGCGGTGATCGTTGCTACGAACGAGGGCCTCGGCCAGGATCGCGACGATGGTCCCGCGCAGGAGGGCGTTCACCAGGACGCCGATGGCACGCATGGGGCAATCGTAGGGCGGCCGAGCCGCGTTGACACTGGTCCGGCGAGGTTGGTACGATGCCAACCGAACCATTGGCACTCTCGACGGTAGAGTGCTAACGCACCCGCAAGGGCACCACAGCGGAGGTCAGTCTTGGTCGACGAGGGAATGACCCGCGGCGAGAAGAACGCCCCGTTTCGGTCGGTGCTGAACCTGACCGAGCGGCAGCGCATCGTGCTGCGCGCCGTCGTCGAGGACTACGTCCTGAATGCCGTGCCGGTCGGTTCGCAGGCGCTCGTCGAGCGCTACGGGCTCCCGGTCAGCTCAGCGACCGTGCGCAGTGCCATGGCCGAGCTCGAGGCGCTGGGATTGCTGAGCCACCCGCATACCAGCGCCGGCCGCGTCCCCTCCGACCTGGGGTATCGGACCTACGTTGAGTCCCTCATGCGCGAGTCGGCCCTGGATCGCGCCGACCAGCTGATGATCCGTCACCAGTTCAGCCAGGTGCAGTTGACCAGCAACGAGTGGCTGCGACTGGCCGCCTCGATCCTGGCCACCAGCACCCGCTCAGCTGCCGTGGTCACGCCCGCGAGGGCGCGGCGCGCCCGCTTCGGGCACGTGCAGCTGGTCGAGCTGGCCGATCATGCGCGCCTGGCAGTCCTGGTGCTCGGCGACGGCAACGTCCTCCAGCGGCGGCTCCAGCGCAGCAGCGTGGAGAGGGCCACCGCGGGAGATGCGACCGGGCAGGCGGAGCTCGACACCGCTGCAGCCGCCCTCAACAGCGAGCTCGCCGGCCTGTCGGCGCCGCAGGTGCGACGCAAGCTGGGCAAGCTGACCCCGCTCGCGGCGCACGTTGCGGAAATCCTCGCCCAGATGCTCGAAGAGGCGGACTCGGTCGCGGTCGAGGAGGTCTTCACCGACGGCATCGTGAACGTGCTGGAGCAGCCGGAGTTCGCCGGCGGAGCCAAGCTGCGAGGCGTGCTCGAGGTGCTCCAGCGCTCGGACTTCCTGGAGCAGCTGGTGCCGGTGCTGAGCCGCCGCGGTGGGGTGACGGTGATCATCGGCCACGAGAACATCAACGACGCCATGCACGAGGTGAGCCTCGTCTTCGCGCCGTACGGCACGGAGGACTCGGCGCTTGGCCTCTTGGGCGTGCTGGGCCCGACCCGCATGCCGTACCCCCGTGCCATTCCGACCGTCCGCTACCTCTCAACCCTCATGAACGAGCTGATCACGAGTCACCCAACGGAGAACCATGACTGAGCGACCCACCAACGGCGCCCCCGAGGACGCGCGCCACGGGCGCGGACCGTCGCGAGCGCAGCTGATCGAGAAGCTGGAGGAGATGCAGCGCGTCCTTGACGAGACGCGCGAGCAGTCCGACGAGCACCTGCGCGGGATGCAGCGCGCCGCCGCCGACCTCGCCAACTACCGGCGTCGGGTCGACGAGGAGCGCGAGGGCCTGTCCCAGTTCAGCAACGCGTTGCTGATCGGCAAGCTGCTGGCCGTCCTCGACGACTTCGACCGCGCCCTGGAGACCGTGCCGAAGGATATCCACGAAGGGTGGGTGGACGGCGTGCGTCTGGTCGAGCGCAAGCTGCGCGGCCTGCTGGAGGCGGAGGGCGTGACCCAGATCGACGCACTCGGCCAGCCATTCGATCCGAACCTGCACGAGGCGGTCGTCTACGAGGAGACCGCAGACCATCCCGATAACCAGGTGATCGGTGAGCTACAGCGCGGATACCGGCTGCGTGACCGGGTCCTGCGCCCATCGCTCGTCCGCGTCGCGAACAACCCAAAGGAGCACTGAGACCATGGGCAAGATCATCGGCATCGACCTGGGCACCACCAACTCGGTGGTCGCCGTCATGGAGGGCGGCGAGCCGCAGGTGATCACCAACGCGGAGGGCGGCCGCATCACGCCATCGGTCGTCGCCTTCGCCAAGAGCGGTGAGCGGCTGGTCGGCCAGGTGGCCAAGCGCCAGGCGATCACGAATCCGGAGAACACCATCTTCAGCATCAAGCGCTTCATGGGGCGCCGCTACGAGGATCCCGAGGTCGCTCACTCCAAGGACCTGGTGCCGTACCAGGTGGAGAAGGACGCCAAGTCCGATGGCGTAGTGGTAACGCTGGCCAATGGCAAGACCTTCAGCCCGCCCGAGATCAGCGCCATGATCCTGCAGAAGCTGAAGTCCGATGCCGAGGCTTACCTGGGCGAGAAGGTGACCGAGGCAGTGATCACCGTGCCGGCCTACTTCGACGACACCCAGCGCCAGGCCACCAAGGATGCCGGCCGAATCGCCGCATTGGACGTCAAGCGCATCGTCAACGAGCCGACCGCATCGGCCCTGGCGTATGGGCTGGATAAGACCAAGGACGAGAAGATCGCCGTCTACGACCTGGGCGGTGGCACCTTCGACATCTCCATCCTGGAGCTGTCCGAGGGCGTCTTCGAGGTGCGCAGCACCAACGGTGACACCCACCTCGGCGGCGACGACTTCGACCAGCGTGTGATCGACTGGCTGTCGGAGGAGTTCAAGAAGGACCAGGGGGTCGACCTGTCCAAGGATCGGATCGCGCTCCAACGCCTGAAGGAGGCCGCCGAGAAGGCCAAGATCGAGTTGTCGAGCACGACCACGACCGAGATCAACCTGCCCTTCATCAGCGCCGATGCCGCCGGGCCGAAGCACCTGGTCATCAGCCTGACCCGCGCCAAGCTGGAGGACCTGGTCGCCGACCTGGTGAGCAAGACGTCGGGGCCGGTCAAGCAGGCCCTGGCCGACGCGTCGCTCAAGCCGACGGACATCGACGAGGTGATCCTGGTCGGTGGCATGACCCGCATGCCGGCCGTGATCGAGGCGGTCAAGGCCATGTTCGCCGGCAAGGAGCCCCACAAGGGCGTCAACCCCGACGAGGTGGTCGCCATCGGTGCCGCCATCCAGGCCGGGGTGCTGGGCGGCGAGGTGAAGGATGTCCTGCTGCTGGACGTGACGCCGCTGTCACTGGGGATCGAGACCCTGGGCGGAGTGGCTACCAAGATGATCAACCGCAACACGACGATTCCCACCAGCCACACCCAGATCTTCTCGACGGCGTCGGATTCGCAGCCGTCGGTCGACATCGTGGTGCTGCAGGGCGAGCGCGAGATGGCCGGCGACAACAAGAAGCTGGCCACCTTCCGGCTCGATGGCATCCCACCGGCTCCCCGCGGAGTGCCCCAGATCGAGGTCACCTTCGACATCGACGCCAACGGCATCCTGAACGTGGCCGCCAAGGACAAGGCCACCAACAAGGAGCAGAAGGTCACCATCACGGCCTCGTCGATGCTCGCCAAGGAGGACGTCGACCAGATGGTCCGCGACGCGGCCGAGCACGCGGAGGAGGACCGCAAGCGCCGCGCCGAGATCGAGTCGCGCAACGAGGCGGACGCCCTCACCTACCAGGCCGAGCGCCTGATCAAGGACATGGGCGACAAGCTCTCGGATGACGACCGCAAGGAGATCAACGACCGGATCGAGGCGGTCCGCGAAGCCCTCAAGGGGACCGATGCGGGCGTGGTCGACTCCACCAAGCAGCAGCTTGCCGAGGTGCTGCAGAAGATCGGCACCCGCGCCTACGAGGCGCCTGGAACCCCCGAGCCGGGTGGTGAGGATGGCACCGGCGGCGGAAGCGGCGAGGGGGGTGGACCGGCCGATGGAGCCGCGCCCGAAGAGGAAGGCGAGACGATCGAGGGGGAGTACAAGGAGGTCTAGCGACTCTTCTTGACCCGGGATAGGGCCGGGCGACCATCCCTCGGCTGGCTATCGCAACAGCCTGCGGGACGGCCGCCCGGCCCTTTCGCACATCGGGAAGCGGCGTGAGATCGCCTGTGCGGTCTCGGGTTCCCGATACGGGCTCGATCGCCGTCCTGGGGAGGTCGTCGAGGTAGTAGATTTCCGGACCGTAGGCACGGCAGCCGAAGCGCTCGACGAAGGCATCGATGCTGCGCACGTGGTCCGGCTTGATGACGACCGCCATGGTCGGAGGCCGCGCGTTGAGCCGGTCCCAGATCTCGGTCGCCTCCTGGGGCGGCGCGAGGGGATCGAGGACGGCGATCTCGTCGCCAGTCACAGCGACCGTTGAGGTTACGACCCGATCGCCACCATCGGGCGGCGCCCAGTCGGGATGTGGCATGCGCCAGATCCATAGGCCTGGGCAACGTCGATGACCTGGCACTCCGCGTCCATCGGCTTACCTTAGCGTCGTTTTGACCGTGCGTAGAATCGTCCATGGCCGACTGCGGGCCACGAACGAGGAAGCGGAGAGCGCGAGGGTCGACCATGACCAAGATCTGGAGCGAGTTACGAGTCGCGAGGTTGAAGGAGCAGGTCGCGGACCTCGCGACGCTGGTGTGGGTCGTGTTCTGGGGGAACCTCGTCTGGCAGCTATTCCAGTTCCTGGCCGGCTTCGCGCAGGCCGGGCGCACGATCCGCTCGGGTGGCCAGGGCATGATCCAGAGCGGGCGGGACGTGGGGGAGTCGCTGTCCGGGCTGCCGCTGGTCGGGGAGGGGGTCCGCGACGTGGTGCGCAACGCCTTCGCCGGCGCCGGGCGGCCGCTGGCGGAATTCGGGACGGACCTCGAGCGGTTCATCCTGGTGGTCGCGACCGTGCTCGCGCTGTTGTTCGCGTTGGCGACCATCGGACCGTGGCTGTCGCGCTATCTCCCGTGGCGTTGGGAGCGGCTGCAGCGCGTGCGGGCCGCTCATCGTGCCATCCGCACGGCCCCCAAGGTCGGCAACGTCAAGGTTCAGACCGCCCTCGCCATGCGGGCCGTAACCCGGCTCGACTACGCGACCCTGCTCGAGTACACCCCGGATCCGCTTGGCGACTGGGCCAGCGGCCGCCACGATCGGCTCGCCCGCGCGGAGCTCGCCAGCGTGGGGCTGCGGCCATAGCAAAAACCGCCCCGGCACGGTGCCGGAGCGGTTTCGCGTGGCTACGGGTGCAGGGACGGCGGGTAGGCCGACGGTCCGTGCAGGGCAGCCTTCAGACGGGGACTAGGCGGCGACGGGAACGCCACGGAAGAGGGCCAGGTCACCGATGTAGGTGGTGACGAGGTGGACCCGGTCCGCAATGTTCTGCTTGACCCAGGTGGCGGCCATGTCAGCCGACTTCAGGGCCTCGTCGCGGGTCTCCC
>JBKKBV010000112.1:0-7949 GCA_046713375.1 Candidatus Limnocylindria bacterium | reverse complement strand
GAGGCCTTCCTGACCGGCGTGCGCCCCGCGCCGGAGCCTGACCGGGTGCTGTCCACAGTCCTGTTCACCGACCTGGTGGCGTCAACCGAGGCGGCCGTGCGGCTCGGTGACCGACACTGGCGAGAGGTGCTGGAGAGCCACCGGGCGGAGGTCCGAGGGGCGCTCGCACGCTGGCGCGGCGAGGAGATCGACACGGCGGGTGACGGATTTTTCGCGCTGTTCGACGGCCCGGCGCGAGGGGTGCGCTGTGCGCTGGCAATTCGGGAGGCCGCCGGGAGAACCGGACTCCAGGTCCGGGCGGGGTTGCATACCGGCGAGATTGAGCGGCGTGAAGGCCAGGTCACCGGGCTGGCGGTCCACATCGGCTCGCGCGTCATGGCCGTCGCCGGCGCGAGTGAGGTCGTGGTGTCAAGCACCGTCAAGGATCTGGTGGCGGGCTCGGGCATCACGTTCGCCGATCGCGGCACGCACGTGCTGAAGGGCATTCCCGACGAGTGGCGCCTCTACACCGTCATTTGAGATCTTCTCGAAGGCCGATCTCGACCTTCCATGCCCCTGGGATGCATCGGCCCTCGTGCACGGCTCTCGGGCGTCCAAACCGCTGGGAGCCGGTAGCGGAGCCGACGGCAATGCCGCCGACTCCGCCCTTGATGTCGCGTCAGTCGATCGCGGGGTTCACATCGTCAGCCTCACTGGTCGGAGCAGCGTCGGCCAGATAGCAGCCGTCGCCCTTCCCTGGATCGCCCGAGTCCGGCCCGTGGTGGGCGGTTTCGACGCCGAACCAGGCCGGGCCGACGTTCGGGAACGGCTGCGCAAACGTGTCACAGGTCAGGAACGTCCCATCGCCCTGCGACAGGAATGCGTAGTGGTTCTGGCCGTTCGCGATTATCTGCCCATTGGCAGTGTGCGGCGTGTGCGCGGACACCATCGCCGCGCTAGCCACCAACAGGGTGAGTGCCACCAGCATCGCCGCCGGCAGCCGCAAGAGTCGAGTCATCGGTTCCTCCAATTGCAATGGCGTTGGAGACCCCGATCTCGAGCACGGAAAGCAGGATGCGGCATTGCGGCTCCGCACCAAGCACCGCCGCAGCGGCCCGGGCTGATCGGGCGGGGTCAAACGCCCATCCATCGAGCACCACACCCACGGATTCGTCATCCCGCATCAGGGCCAGGCTGGTGACGCCGAGCGCCGCCAACTGCGACGCCTGGGCTGAACCGATGCGCAGATCGGCCTTCGCCGGCCAGAGCATCAGGACCTTCGCCATCGCCGCCTCCCTAACGCGAGCTGCCCGTGGGATCGGGCTCGTTCTTCCAGAGGCTATGCGGACGGGCTACCCTCATTCATCGGGTGAACCCCGTACCGGGGTCGAGCGCACGACCGCCGCCAACTCGGTCCGATTCCGCACCCCGAGCTTGGCCAGCACGTTGGTGATGTGCCGCTCCACGGTCTTGGGCGAGACGAGCAGCGTCTCGGCGATCTCGCGATTGCTGCCGCCGTCGGCCACCAGGCGGGCAACCTCATGCTCCCGGGTACTGAGCCTGTCGAGCCCCGCCTCGCCAGTCGCGCGACCGCGGCGCCATGCCCGAACGCCGAGCCGTCGAAGGGCCTGGGCCACCACGCGGCCCTCACTCACCGCGCCGATCCGGTCGGCCAGCATCGCGGCTGCAGTGAATGCCTCGATCGATCCCGCACGGTCGATCCGACTCAAGGCCCGACCGAGGTCAATGCGCACCCACACGAGTTCCTCGAGCAGCCCCTCACGTTCATAAACATCAGCAATCTGCACCAGCAACGCGGCGGCCTCGAGCTCGTCCCCCTGGGCCATCAGGATCGCCGCGGTCGAACGCATCAGCCACAGCTCGCGCAACCCCGAGCCGTCACCGACAGCCTGCTCCCAGCCCGCCAGCTCACGCTTGGCGTCCTCGACCCGGCCGATCCGAGCGAGGAGCTCCGCCGTCACGATCGAGAGCTCGCGGCTGCAGCGCGGACAGCGGGCGAGTGCCGCATCCGACTGGGCAGCCGTCAGTTCGGCCTCGACCTCGCTCGCCCGGGGGGCCCCGCCTGAGCGCGCCTGCCACTCCGCGAGCGACAAGTGGATCCCGATCCGGAAATGCGGGTCCGGCTCAGCCGCGGCATCGCTCCGCAGAGCACGGACGGCAGCCGCCGGGTCGCCGAGCGAGAGCTCGATGGCATGCAGGATGGCCAGGCCATTACCCCAGCGACGCGGTGCATCCTTGAGGCGGCTCTCCAAACGCATCGCCTGTGCTGCGACCTCGTGAGCCTCCCCCAGGCGACCGAGGTCCTGGAGGACACGCGCCAGACCGTGGCTGGCCTCGACGATCGCGCCGGGCATGGCGAGTCGCTGGGCTGTGTCCCGGGCCTCACGGAAGAGGGCCTCGCGCTCTTGAACGCGTCGAGTTGGCTGCAATGAGAAGCCGATCCGCATCAGCGCCGCGACGTAGGACTCCTCGTCCAGCCCGACGGCCACGCTCATGCTCGTCTCCGCGAGCCGGATCACATCTGCCAGCCGGTCTTCCTGCATTGCCGCGTCGGTCGCCACCGCCAACGCACCAACATACGCCCGACGCGCTGCGCCCGACATCCGATTGAGCCGACCGCCCGCAGTGAGCCTGTCGTGGGCGACCGCGAGCGCGCGGTCTGCCGTTCGGCTGCCGGCCGCTGTCTCGTGATCAAGCCAGAGCTCGATCTCCGCCTGGAGGACGCCGATGCGCACGGCGACTTCGGCGCTGAGCGGCGCCATGCTCCGCGCGCGTTCAAGGTGCGCACGTGCTTCTTCTGCCTGGCGGCGCGTGTAGGCGGCACGAGCCGACTCGATCTCGGCATGCTGCCGCAACTTCGGGTCGGGACTGTGGCGGGCGACGCGCGCCCAGCGCTGCATGGCGAGCTCCGGCTCACCGAGCTCCGCCGCGAGCTCGGCAAGCGCGCGATCGAGACTAACCTGGAGGGGCGTTCCCGGCTCGACGGAATCGCTGCTCGACGTGAGGAGCCGGAGGTTCTCCGATCCGAGCAGACGACGCTGCGGCGACGAGAGCAGGCGCGACGCGAGCGCCGCGGTCGGAAGTCCGCCTGCGGCGCGATGCTCAAGCGCCTCGTACAACAGGTGCTGATCGTCCCCGGCTCGCGCCTCGATCACTACCGCGAGCAGTTGGTCGAGCCGTCGCCGATCTGCCGTCGGCAGGAGGCCGTATGCCGCCTCTCGGATCAGGTCGTGGGCGAGGCGGAGTCGACCGCTCGAATCGAGCGCCAGGCCGCGAGCGACGAGCTCACGAGAGGCGTGAAGAACTCGCTCGATCTCCCATCCGAGGACCTGGCCGACGTCCTCGACGGCGAACGGACGAGCACCGACCGCAAGCGCGGCGAGCACGGCGCCGGCATCGCTGCGCAACGCGCTGAGCCGTTCGCCGAAAAGACGCGCCCGATCGTCCACGCCACCGGCTCGTGCGAGCTCCTCTACCCAGAAGGGTGAGCCTCGCGCCTGCCGCCACAGCTCGATGGCAGCGGCCTCGCTCAGCCCGGCGTTAGTCGAGCGAGCGAGCGAGAGGCCTTCCTCGAGTGCGAGCGGTCCGAGGTCGAGGACGGCCCTCCGCCCGGCCGGCAGCTCCGTCTCCATGCTCGAGCGGAAGGCAGCGGCACCAGGCGAGGGGCGGCCGACGGCGATGATGGTGAGCCGCCCATGGCCGGCCTCAGCGGCGCGAAGCAGGTAGTGGACCAGCGCAAGGGACTGCTCATCTACCCATTGCAGGTCATCGATCGCGAGCAGCAGCGGGCCGAACAAGGAGAGCGCGCGATGCGCAGCCTCGAAGATGCGGAGGGACTCGCGGGCTGGCGCGTCAGGCCCACCGAAGACGAGCGCCTCGAGATTCGGACCCGCGTCGGGAACCTTTGCCAGTTGCCGGAGCAGCTCGCCAGCAGCTGCAAGCGGGATCAACTGGCTCGGCTCGAACCCCGTGATCCGGATATTGCGGACGGGGGAACGCTGGAGCGCTTCCGTGAGCAGGCGCGTCTTGCCGCTCCCGGGCTCACCGGTCACGAGGGCTACCGCGGGCGCCCGGTGCTCGGGCGCGCGCCGCGCGAGACCGAGCAGCTCGTCAAGCTCGTCCTCACGTCCAACAAATGGAGCGCTCATCGCATCAAGCCTAGTCCAGTCGGAATCGGGGGCGTGAAATGGACCGGGCTGAGGCTACGCGTCAACTACAACCGGGTCAGCGTCCCTATGCCCAAACAATGGGCACCGCCCGTCAGACGGTCACGCTGCGCTCGATCGCCGTTCGCAGCGTCTCCACCGCGGCCGCACCCAGGCTCAACAGCCCACCCAGCCCATCCGGCACTGGCGAGCGGCAGGTCGAGAGGGCAAAGACCGTGTCTCCGTCGAGCACGGTGTGCACGGGAGAGATGGCCAGCGCCAGCGCGTCGTGTGCCTGTGCTGCCAGCCGGCTGCACTGCGCACGGTCGAGCGTGGCATCGGTGGCCACCAGCGCCAGCGTGGTATTGGTGCCCGATGGTGGGACGCGCCCCGGCGGCGGACCGGCCAGCAGCAGGGCCGATGCATCCACGAAGCCACCGGCCGCGTCGCGCACCCCGGCCAGGATCCGGCCGTCGTGGGCCACCACGTTTCCCACCGCGTTGGTGATCACCATGGCGCCGACCGTCGAGCCATCGGGCAGGCGTATGGCAGCGCTGCCGACGCCGCCCGGGCTGGTCAGCTCGGGCCCGGCCAGCTTCCCGACAGTAGCGCCCGTGCCAGCGCCAACCCGGCCCTCGAGCGGTCCATCGCCAGGCTCGGCTGCCTGGGCCGCGGCGTACCCGTCGTCCGGTCCGGGTGCGGCGCTCGCAGAGCCAACGAACAGGTCGAACAGGATGGCGGCGGGCACGATCGGCACCGGACGTGCCCCGGTGTCGAAGCCGATTCCGCGCTCGGCGAGATATCGCATTACGCCGTCCGCGGCCGCCAGCCCGAAGGCAGACCCACCGGCGAAGCACAGAGCGTGGATTCGCTCGACGAGCGCTGTCGGCCGCAGCAGATCGGTCTCGCGGGTGCCGGGGGCCGAGCCACGAACGTCGACGCCCGCCACGGCGCCTCCATCGGCCAGGATCACGGTGCACCCGGTGACGCCGACGGCATCGGTCGCATGGCCCACCGCGATGCCCGGAACGTCGCGGATGGACAGCATCAGCGCTCCAGCTCGAAGACGAGCTCCAGCCCATCCTCCGCGTCCCACTGCTCGCCGGTCTGGCGGAAGCCGAGCTTGCCGATCAGGTTGAGCGAGCGCTCGTTGTCGGGCGCCACGCTGGCCCGGAACAGGTGAATGGCGTGGACGCCGGTCGCCCAGTCGAACGCGGCGCGCACCGCCTCGATCGCGTATCCGTTGCCCCGGGCCTCGGGGAGAAGGGTGTAGCCGACCTCCACCATGCCCCGTTCATCAGGGCCGGCGTGAAAGTTCAGGTAGCCGATTGCCTGCTGGCCACCGTCCGGCGTGCGCAGCAGGATCGGCCGTAGCAGCCACGGCGCGTCATCGGGCCGCAGGCGGAGCTGCTGGGCGCGCATGCCGGCCAGCCAGCGAACCTGGTCGAGCCACGGAATCGGGAGGATCGCGTGCAGATCGGCGCCGACGCTTGCTCCTTCGCCCGCGGCAAGGTGATCGAGCTGCTCGAGTGAGAGGAGGGGGAGGTCCAGTCGCTCGGACCGGATGATGTCGTCCGCCTGCATCTCGTTCAGCGTGGGCCTCTCCATTCGTGGGCCAGGGCAGCGCAGATCACCTCGTCGGTCCACTCGCCCTTGATCTGCTCGTTCTCGCGGAGATGAGCCTCGCGACGCATGCCGATACGTTCCATCACCCCGATCGACGCAAGGTTTCTCGCATCGGCCCGGCCCATGATGCGATGCAGGCCCAGCTCTTCGAACCCCAGGCGCAGAAGGGCAGTGCAGGCCTCGGTGGCGTAGCCGCGTCGCTGGTGGTCCGGGTGGACGACGAAGCCGATCTCGCCCTGGGCGTGCTCGCGGCTCGTGCGCCACAGGCTGAAATCGCCGACCACCGCGCCGGAATCGGGCAGGACGGCGGCCAGCCTGGTGCCGTCGCCGGATGGGTCGAGGGCGGTCATCGGCTTGATGCGCTCGAGGAGGCGAAGCACCTGGTCGCACGACTGCGGACCCCAGGGAAGATAGCGGGTGACCTCCTCATTGCCCTGCATCTCGAGGAGGGCGTCGAGGTCATCGTCGTTGAACTGGCGCAGCTCGAGGCGCTCGGTGCGGAGCGGCAAGGTGGTCGGCGACATCGGTGATCCGATTCAGAGCTGCGAGGCTGGTCGCGACATGGGTGTTGGACGCGCCGGTAGCATAGCGTCTACCCTCGGGAATCTGACCTCATGACCGAATTCATCGCCGAGACGACCGCATTGCTGAGGCGCACCCCCGAGGTGCTGCGCAGCCTGCTGGTCGGCCTGCCGGAGGCGTGGACCGATACCCCCGACACGGCCGATGGCTGGCGCCCGCGGGATGTGATCGGGCACCTGATCACGGGCGAAGAGACCGACTGGATGACCCGCACGCGGCGGATCCTCGAGCAGGGGACGTCGGTCCCGTTCGATCCATTCGATCGCGTCGCGATGCTGAATCGCGACGCCGGCGTGCCACTCGACGATCTGGTGGAGCGATTCGCGGCTCTGCGCGCCGAGAACCTGGCGGCACTGGGCGACCTGGTGACCGATGCGGACCTCGATCGGCGCGGCGTGCATCCCTCGCTGGGCGAGGTGACCCTTCGCGAGCTGCTCGCAACCTGGGCGGTCCATGACCTCGACCACATCGGCCAGGTCTACGCCGGCCTCGCCGGCTCGCACGACAGAGAGGTCGGGCCCTGGAAGGCGTACCTCGGGATCCTGCTTCGACGAGTGGATCCATCGGCGGTCCCCGGCTAGCAAGGCTGGCAAGATGTTGAAATGGTCGGGGCGAGAGGATTTGACCCGGCCGATACCAAACGCTGGGTAGTGGTCGCGTCTTCGATCCTCGCCGCCCTGGCCGCACAGCCTCAAGAAGCAACGTTGACGCCGACGCGATACTGATTTCGCCATGCACTTCGGCGATTCAGGCGGCGTCCTACTCGGCTGACGATCCCAAGTTCACTAGACTTGGAGTTCGTTGGGCGTCCGAGCGTGGAGGCAGAACATCATGTCCGAGAGCTATCCATCCGGCGCTGCGCCAAGAGCGGTTACGCGTGTGGCTGAACGGCTCGCGGCGATTCGCGAAGCAGATGCGCACCTCGCTCGCGCGCTCGATGGTGCGCATGTCGCGCTGTCTAGCGTTCCACGCTCGGCGATTGACGCTGAGCCGGCCCAGGCGATTGAGACTGCCGCGGCGAAACTGCGAGCACCCCTGCCTACGGAGCTGAGCGAGCTCGCCCTGGACGCTCCTACCGCTCACGGCGAGACCGCAGGCCCGCCTGGCGCTTCGTCGGTCGCCCTGCAGGCGCTGTACGTCCATGCTGGCGCCGCCCATGCTGCCGCAGCGGCCCTGTTCACAACGGGCCGCCTCATGTATGTCGGAGCGGCCTGCGATCTGGCGGTGGACCGCATGAAGGCATACAGCTCGGTGACTACGGCACTCAACGCTCTGCTGCCGCAGGTGATCGCTTGGGAGCTTCGTGAGGAGGGGCTGGCGTGCCGCTGCGTCTGTCCGATGTGTGGGATCGGGGCATGCGGCTGCATCTGGGCAAGCCTCCACAATATCGACGTCGCGACCGGGGGCGCGGGCCTCTTGGCCCCGGATGATCGCGGGATTCCGCTCCGTTCGCCGCCGCGGCCGGGCAGCGAGCTTGCAGCCGTCGACGTCCAGCAGTGGGATCGAATCGTCTCGGTCGACGCCGAACCCGTGCGCACGGCGGTCGAATTCCAGGCTGCCCTACGTCGCCACGCCATCGGAGACGAGGCCCGGCTA
>JBKKBV010000111.1:0-13833 GCA_046713375.1 Candidatus Limnocylindria bacterium | reverse complement strand
CACCCAGGTCGCGGCATGCGCGCAGGATGCGGACGGCGATCTCGCCGCGGTTGGCGATCATGACCTTGTTGAACATCAGGCCGGCACCCTGATTGCCGCCCCTGCCAGCGTGTCCGCTGCAGCCGCACGGCTGGCCGGGTCGAAGACATTCAGCGTGCGTGCATGGGGCGCGATGCGACGCACCATGCCCGTCAGGGCATTGCCAGGGCCGCACTCCACGAAGGTGTCGACGCCCTCGGCCACCATGCGTCGGACGGATCTGACCCACTCGACGGGGGAATGCACCTGGCGGGCCAGCAGGGTCCTGATCTCGGCGGCGTCGCGCACGGGTTCAGCGGTGACGTTGCTGACCACGGGTGGCTCGGCATCGTGCCAGTTCGCCGTGGCAATAGCGCGGGCCAGCTCGGCACCGATGCCAGCCATGTGCGGCGAATGGAATGGCCCAGACACCTTGAGCGCGATCGACCGCCGAGCCCCGGCGGTCCGCAGCGGCTCAGTCGCCGCAAGCAGGGCATCGGGGGTGCCGCTGATGACGACCTGGCCCGGGGCGTTGTCGTTCGCGACCACCAGGTCGGCGTCCAGGCCCAGGTCTGAGACGACATCGGTCACCGCCGCGCGGTCGAGGCCGATCACCGCCACCATGCCGCCGCTCACGCGTGCGTCGGCCATGAGCTGGCCCCTGCGGGCGACCAGGCGCAGGGCATCTGCAACCGAGAGCGCGCCCGCCGCGACCAGAGCCGCGTACTCGCCCACCGAATGGCCGGCGACGAAGGATGCCGACAGCGACTCGCCCATCCCGCCGAGCTCCTCCTCGAGCGCCCGAAGGCACGCGATCGAGGTGGCCACCAGGCAGGGCTGAGTCTGTCGCGTGTCGTTCAGCTCCTCCTCGGGGCCTTCCCACGCGGAACGCGATACCTCCCAGCCGAGCGCAGCATCCGCGTCCCGGAAGACCGCCGCGGCGGCCGGAGAGACGGCCGCCAGCTGCCGTCCCATCCCGACGGACTGCGACCCTTGCGGGGAGAAGAGGAGCGCGACCGTCACTCGGCGGCTTCCATCTCGATCAGGAGCTGGCCGTACTCGACCGCTTCGCCGGTCTCGGTGGCGAGGTTGCGGACCAGGCCACGGCGCGGGGCCCGGACATCGTGGCGGACGCCAAGCATCTCGACGTGCCCCAGCTCATCCCCCTTGTCCACCGGCAGTCCGGGGCCGAGCCCATCGGCGTACACGAAGAAGCCCACCGCGGGCGAAGTCACGCCCTGGGCCGATGGCCCACTCGGCACCACGCCGACTCGGTCGCCGGGCAGCGCGCTGTGCGCGGCCGTGGTACGGCCGGGGGCCGCGGGCGTGGCCTGCGCAGGCGCCACGGCACGGGCCACCCGGATGCGTAGGTCACCCTGGCGCACCTCGATCTCGCCAAGCCCGTGCTGCGCCAGCCGCTCGGTGAGCTGGGGGATCAGCTCCGCGGCGGCCTGCTCGATCTGCTTCAGCGGATCGCCTCCGTCGGTCATGCACCCTCCTCGTTGTTGTCGGCGTCCTCGCCACTCGGCCAGATCTCGCTCCAGCGTGGCCGCCGCGGCACGCCCGGCAATCGCAGCAGGCGGCCGATCCGGCGGCGAAGGGATGGCTCCTGCGGCAGCTGCGCCGAAGAGGTCTCCGTCTCCCGGAACAGCCCGATCCCGCGCAGACGAGCATAGCGGGTCGTCAGCAGTTCCTCGGTTTCGAGCCTGGTGACCCTGCCCAGCGCCGCGAGGATCGCCTCCTTGACGAGGGTGGCGGTCGCCGCGTGGTCGCTGTGCGCACCCTCGCCCGGTTCGTCGATCACTCCGTCGATGACGCCCAGCTCGAGCTGGTCAGCGGCGGTCATGCGCATTGCCGCTGCGGCGGTTGGCGCTGCCTCCGGTGCGCGCCACAGGATTGCCGCGCAACCCTCGGGCGAGATCACCGAGTACGTGGCATTCTCGAGCGCCAGCACCTCATCCCCCACCCCGATCGCCAGCGCACCCCCGGATCCGCCCTCTCCGATGATCACCACCACGATCGGGACCTGAAGCCCGGTCATCAGCTTGATCGACGAGGCGATCGCCTCGGCCTGGCCGCGTTCCTCGGCCGCGGGACCGGGGAAGGCGCCGGCCGTGTCCAGGAATGTGACGAGCGGCATCCCCAGCTTGTCCGCCAGCCGCATCAGGCGCCCTGCCTTCCGAAACCCCTCCGGGTACGGCGAGCCGAAGTTGCGGAGGATGTTGGATTCGGTGTCCTTCCCCTTCTGGTGGCCGATCACCATCAGCGGGCGGCCGTCGAGCAGCGCCGGGCCGCCGACGATGGCCGGATCGTCGCGGAATGAGCGGTCGCCGTGGAGCTCGGCGAAGTCATCGAAGATGAGCGCCACCAGGTCCAGCGTGCGGGGCCGCTGCGGATGGCGGGCCAGCTGGACGCGGCGCCAGGCCGATTCGATTGCCTCGGCCGTCGGTGGTTCGGCGCTGAGGACGATCTCGCTCATCGCTCATCCTCGCGCGTGCGAGGCGCGGCCGGTTCGGATTCCTCCGCGGGCGGTTGCTCGACCTCGATCCCGATCGTCTCACTGACTGCCGTGCCGAGGCGCTCGGCCATGCCCGAGAGCATCCCGATCGGCCCCCAGCCCCGCGTCTCACCGGGCGTCTGCCACCCATCTTCGACGGCCGCCACCGGCATGAGGCGCAGCAGGCGCGACAGGGTGGCGCGCAGCTCCGGGCGCGGGACAATGTCGTCGACGAAGCCGTGCTCGAGGAGCGATTCCGCGCTCTGGAAGCCCTCCGGCAGATCCTCCCCCACCGTGCCGCTCGCCACGCGCGCCCCCGCGAACCCGATCAGCGCCTTCGGCTCGGCGAGGATCACGTCTCCCAGGGACGCGAAGCTGGCCAGGACACCACCGGTGGTGGGGTCCGTCAGGACGCTGATGAACGGGATCCCGGCCGCGTCGAGCCTGGTGAGCGGGGCGGTCGTCTTGGCGAGCTGCAGCAGCGAGAGGGTCCCCTCCTGCATCCGCGCCCCGCCCGACGCGCTTACCACGATGGCCGGGATCCGCTCCAGGAGCGCCATTTCGAAGCAGCGAGCCAGCTTCTCGCCGACCACGCTTCCCATGCTGCCGCCCATGAAGTGAAAGTCGAAGAGGGCCATCGCGACGCGCTGCCCCTCGATCGTGCCGATCCCCCACACCGCCGCCTCCCGCAGCCCGGTCTTGATGCGCGACGCCTCGAGCCGATCCACGTATGGCTTCTGGTCGTGGAAGCCGAGGGGGTCGCCCGAGTCGAGTCCGGCGTCATGCTCGACAAAGCTGCCGTCGTCCAGCAGCAGCTCGATGCGCTGCCCGATCCCCATCCGGAAGTGGTGCCCGCAGGTGGGGCAGACGCGGAGGTTCCGCTCCAGCTGGCGGTTGAAGATCTGCGACTCGCAGCTGGGGCATACGGTCCACGTCTCGGGCGTGACCTCGCGCCGGCGGGTAAAGGGGAGCTTGATCTGCATCTGGCTGCCTACCGATGCGCCGGCTGGTGGCCGGCTACGACGTGGCGCCGTGCCGCGCGTCGAATGGCGAGAACGGTGACCCCCACCCCCAAGGCGGCCGATGAGACTGCGCCCGTGATCAGGATCCGTCCTGGGTGACGCAGCTCGTGGCGCGTCGCGTCGCCGATCGCCGCGACGAGGTGCGCAAATGTCCCCTGGCCCGTCAGGCGCGAGGCGAGGCGCGCCTCGAACCGCGATCCGGCCGGGAGCGGTCCGAGCGCGGACCGCACGACCGAGGCAGCGTCGACGAGCGGCGCCAGCTCCGGCCCAACGGCGGGATAGCGTCCGGTCAAAAGGCGGTCGACGGCCTCATCCAGGCGTTCGGCCGGCGTGCGGGTTGGCAGTCTGGGTCTCCCTCGATCGGTGCAGGGGTCCTCACCTGAGCCAACACCGCGAGGCGCCCTTCGTTACAGGCGAGCCGCCAGGTCGCGCAGCGCCCGATGCAGGAGGACCCTCGCCGCGCCTTCGGATCGGTCCATCACCTGCCCGATCTCTCGCGAGCTGAGGCCATCGACGAAACGGAGAAGCACCACCTGGCGGCGGTCCTCGGCCAGCTCGGCGATGGCGCGCAGGACGCGGCGCGTCTCGTCCGCCTCGAGCACCAGCCCGGCTGGATCGGCGTTCGGGGCGATGCGATCGAGGCCATCGGGGAGCGGCTCGGTGCGGCGCCGGAATCGGCTGCGCCGCGCGTTGACGATCGTGTTGTGGGCAATCCTGAAGAGCCAGGCCCGGAAGGTGGCGCCCTCGTCGCGGAAGTCCGGCAAGGCGCGAAGCGCTGCGAGGAAGGTGCGCTCGGTGGCGTCTTCGGCGTCGTGATGGTCGCGCAGCTGGTAGAAGGCGTAGCCGTACACGCGATCCAGGTAGCGACGATAGAGGACGTCAAATGCCGCTCGGTCGCGCTGCGCCGCCAGGACGTCCCGGCGGTCGGGGTCGCGGTCCGGGACAGGGCCGAGGTCCGGTCGGAGATGCGCTTCGCTCATTGCGGCACCGTGGTGGGAATCGGCTCGCGGACGCGCGCCACCTCCCCGGCGCTCAACGCCACGCGCCCGACGTCGGCGTCGAGCAGGAGCGACCCGTCGTCGGCGATCCCGGCCGCGCGTCCGGTGATCGTCGCGGCGCCGGTCTCCACCGCGACCTCGCGCCCGTCGAGCCAGGAGCTGGCCCGCAGGCGTGGCAGGGGGCTCTCCCCGCGCTCCAGTGCCTGCGCCTCCGCGTCGAGGGCGTCGAGCATCCTGCCCAGCAGCAGGACCCGATCGATCGGCGAGCCATGGAGCGCCTGCAGCGAGGTTGCGCTGCCAGCGATCTCCGGCGGCATGTCGGCCGGCAGCCAGTTGACGTTGATCCCTATGCCGACCACCGCCTCGGACAGCTCCCCGGCCTCGAGAGCCGTCTCGACCAGCAGGCCCGCTACCTTGCGACCATCGCGATCGACCACGTCGTTCGGCCAGCGGATCGCGAGCCCGGCGGCGGGGACGAGCGAGGCGCATGCCTCTCGCACGGCGAGCGCGGCTGAGCCGCCCAGCAGGCCCGCCAGCCGCGGCGCGATGGTGGGCCGCCAGGCGACGCTGAACAGGAGGTTCGCGCCCGCGGGCGAGATCCAGGTCCGCCCACGGCGGCCTCGACCGGCGGTCTGCAGGTCCGCCACGACCGCCAGCCCCTCGCCGCCGGGCTCGGCCAGGGCAGCGCGGGCGCGGTCGTTGGTCGATGCCATCTCGGCGTGGAACTCGACCATATGCCCGATTCTGCGGGCGGGATCGGCGGCGCGCGACCAGTCGGCTGCATCGGTCATGCGCGGCATTATGCCGCCTGAGCTCCGGCGACCGCCTCCGAGCGGTCGGTGGCCGCTCTCGCACGGTACACTCGCCGCCGATGACCGAGACGACCGTCCGCGAGCGCGTCTTCAGCGGAATCCAGCCGTCCGGCGCTTCGCACCTGGGCAATTACCTTGGCGCGCAGGCCAACTATGTCGCGCTCCAGGACGTGTATGACGCGATCTACGCGATCGTCGACTACCACGCCATGACCACCGTCCATGACGGGCAGAAGATGCGCGAGCTCACGCACGAGATGGTGCTCGATCTCCTTGCCGTGGGACTCGACCCGGAGCGCTGCGCGCTGATCCGCCAGTCGGACCTTCCCGAGCATGCCGAACTGGCCTGGATCTTCAACACCGTGGTCCCGGTGAGCTGGGTGGAGCGGACGCCCACCTACAAGGAGAAGCGCGACGAGGGCGTCGAGAACAGCATGGGACTGCTCGACTACCCGGTCCTGCAGGCGGCCGATATCGTCATCTACAAGGCAAGCCGGGTGCCGATCGGCAGGGACCAGGCGGCGCACCTGGAGCTGTCGCGCGAGATCGTTCGGGCCTTCAACCGCCGCTACGGACCGATCTTCCCCGAACCGCAGGCGGTCTTCACCGACGCGCCGGTGGTGCTTGGCACCGATGGTGTGCGCAAGATGAGCAAGTCGGCCGGCAACACGATCCCGATCTTCGCCGAGCCGGATGAGATCCGGCGCATCGTGCAGAAGATGGTGACCGACCCACAGCGCATCAAGCGCACCGATCCAGGGCGTCCCGAGGTCTGCAATGTCTGCCAGCTGCACCGCTACTTCGGCCAGGACTATGTCCAGATCCAGGACGGCGAGCGGACCGCACGCACCGGCTGCGTCGAGACCAAGGAGCTGCTGGCGGAGCGGATCATCGAGCGCTTCCGCCCGATGCGGGCGCGCCGGGACGAGCTGGCGGCTGACCCCGGTCACGTCGAGCGAGTCCTCGCTGCCGGGGCAGCCAAAGTGCGCCCCATCCTGGAGGCGACCATGAGCGAGGTCCGGGCCGCCATCGGCATCGGCCGGCCGGCAGAGAGCCACGGATGAGCGAGCAGCCAATGACCGGTCAGCCAACCAGCGGAATCGGCCCTCGGGAGCGCCGCTGGCTGCTCGCCTTCCTAGTCCTGGGATCCGCCTACTTCGCCGTCGTGCTGATCCAGATCATTGTCGCGTTCATGGGCGGCTTCAGCCAGATCCTGCTGATCCTGTTCCTGGCCTGGCTGCTCGCCTTCGTGATGTCTCCGGTCGTCCACTTCTTCGAAGGACGGCGCATCTCGCGGGGCGTGGCGGTCGGGATCGCCTACCTGTTCGCGCTGGTCCTGCTGGGATTCGCCCTCTTCACGACCGGGGCCGCGATCACCCAGCAGCTGGCACAGGCCACCGAGGACTTCCCCGAGACCGCGGTCAGGATCGAGTCGACACTGGCTGGCTACCAGTCGACGCTGGGACTCGATCGGCTGCAGATCGACCTGGTCGATCTCTTCCACAGCGCGCAGGACCAGGTCGGGGTCCTGGCTGGTGCCATCTTCGACCAGGCACAGGGGATCGCCGGAGCCACGCTGGCCACGCTCGGGGCGCTCTTCCTGATCCTGATCCTGTCGCTCTACATGGTGATCGACAGCGAGCGAATCCTGGCCAAGCTGAACCGCGCGGTGCCGCGGCGGTACTCAGATGAGATGCAGATCCTGGAGAGCAGCGTCGCCCGCGCCTTTGGCGGCTTCCTGCGAGCGCAGCTGGTGCTGGCCGTCATCCAGGCCATCCTGGTCGCCGTGGTGGGCACTGCCTTCGGGATCCCGTACCTCTTCCTGGTCGGGACGCTGTCGGCGCTGGCGATGGTGATCCCGTTCTTCGGCCCACCGCTGGCGCTCATCCCGCCGATCGCGGCGGCCTGGATCTACACGCCCGAGACGTTCCTGTTCTCGACCATCATCCTGGTCGCCGTACAGACGGTCCTCGTCAACTGGCTCCAGCCACGCCTGATGCAGGGCGCGCTTGGGATCCATCCGATCCTGGTGCTGGTCGGCCTGCTGGTCGGTGCCCAGGTGGCCGGGGTGTGGGGCGCGCTCTTCGGCATCCCGGTCATCGCGGTGCTGAACGTCTTCCTTAACCTGGTCCTGTGGAGCGAGCTGCCGAATGCGGCGCTGCCAGAGGCCGAGCGCCTGAGCGACGTCGACGAGGGGACGATGGTCAAGGTTGCCAAGGCCCAGGTCTCGGACGAGACGCATCCGCACATCCACGTCCACCGCAGCGTGCGCGCCGATGGCGAAGAGCAGGTCGACATCACCGTCGACGAGAACGGGGACGAGGGCCAGGAGCGCTAGGTCGCCGGTTCGACCCGCGCAAGCAGGCTTCGCAGTTGCGCGGCGGCCTCTGCCCCAGCCGCCAGGTCCTCGTCGATCACTGCAGCTTGGATCGCACCCAGCTCGATGTTCACCGAAACGCGATCCGCGGCGGTCAAGGCGTGCACGATCCGATCGCGAACGTAGTCCATCGCGAATGCGTCCGCGTAGAAGCCCGGCTGGTCGTCGGACTCCGCATCGAGGATGAGCTGCGCGGCCCACAGGTCGAGACGAGACAGGTCGACCTCCACGACCCCCCGGTACCTCAGCTGCAGGTCGAAGGCCAGTCGGGCGACCTCAATCGCCGCCTGTCGTGCCTCGGGGGCGTCCTGCGCGTTCACCGCGTCGCCCATCGCCTGAAGCGCGTCGGTCATGAGCGGCTCGATCGGCGCAGGGACTGAGCCGGCCCAATGCGTCTCCCACGCGGCCGCCATGTCGCTGGCCGCTGTCGAAGCGACGCTCCAGTCCTGTGATGCACCTGCATCGATGACCGCGAGCGCGCCACTCGACATGGCTGCCAGTTCGGCGGGTATCGGCTCCGACAGCGAGTCCGTCGGCACGGCCAGGGCCAGGGCCTCGGTATCGCCTCCCCCACCGGTCAGGAACTCCCCGTAGCCGGGGGCGAAGATCTTCTCCTCGTGCGAACCATCGGCATGAAGCTCGTCGGCCGTTATGCCGCCCTCGATGCGACCAAGCGGCCCTTCAAGCGTTTGACCGACCGCGGCAATGGTCACCTCCTCGAACACGAACCCCGGGGCGTTCTCGGGTCGGTACACGTCCCCGACCTGTGGATCTCCCGGCATGATCATGGCCGCTGGCCCGTCCCGCCCGGCTAGCCAGGTGCCCTCGGTGACCACGATCGCTCCGTCACGGAAGTCGAAGACGTCCTCGCCGAAATACCAGACCGATCCGTCGTCGGCCTGCGCATACAGGTCGAGAGCGACCTCGGTGATCCTGCCGTCCAGGTAGGCGGAGTACTGGGAGACGGCCACCTCAACCCGCTGACCCTCCCATTCAATGATCCTGGTCTCGGCAAGCAGGGTGACCTCGGTCCGGAACGGAAGCCCATCGACCTCCCCCAGCATCAGCACCGACGCCTGCTGCGAGACCGGAAACAGCGGGTTGGTGATCTCGGTCGAGTTCGAGAAGGTGGGGACCGCTAGATCGACCCGATCTGCTTCTGGGGCAACCTCGAGCTCGGCGGGTACCTCTGGTTGGGGGATGATCCGAGTGCCGCAGCCGGTCGTGACGACCACGATGCCAAGCGCCAACGCGAGGAGAAGCGCGGGCGGGCGGCCCTTCCCCCTTGACGATCGGTCCAGGACCTTCTCTCGGTCGCGCATCACGTTCTCCTCGTTGACGAGCCCTGGCGGGATCAGCTCTCGGTGGAGCCGCTCTCCTCGTCTGGCCCGCTCTGCTCGTCAGGTCCGTTGACCCCGTCCTCATCGGCTTGCGAGCCGGTGACCTTGAAGCTCTCATCCAGGGTGACTTCGACCGTGCTCCCGTCGTCGAGGAGGATCTCAACGCCATAGGCGGCGCCGTCGTCCCCGACCTCGGAATCGATCACGGTGCCACCCCCGGTGTGTGCGAGCGCTGCCGCGGCTGCCTTCTCGAGCGCGGTGCCCGTCAACGGCGCTTCGCCCTCCGTGTTGCCGTTGGCGATGGCGATGCCACTGGCGGCGATGACGACGATCACGCCCAGCGATCCGCCGGCGATCCATTGGTTTCTGCGGTTCATGTTGCTTATGCCCCTCTCGTGGCTCTGGTCATTGGGCGAACGTGGCGAGGATGCGCCTTGGCCGATGAGAGGATCATGAGCGACCGAACAGAACGCCTGTGCTAGCGCGGGATGCGAATCGTCACGGCCGCCCCGCCAGGCAGATTCCGTGCCGCGACCGACCCCCCATGGGCTTCGGCAACGGCCCGCACGATCGCAAGCCCGAGGCCGGAACCGCCGTCGCTGCGCGAGCGGGCGGCGTCAGCCCGGCTGAACGGGTCGAATGCCCGATCGAGGAATGCCGGGTCAAACCCCTCACCGGAGTCGGCGACCTCGATCGAGAGCGCATGATCGCGTTCCGCGAGTTCGACCGCCACCCGTCCTCCGGCCGGCGTGTGACGAAGGGCGTTGTCGATCAGGTTGCCAACTGCCTGCCGCAGTCGCGCGCCATCAACCTCCGCATGAAGCCCTTGCGCTGCAACCGGTGCCAGCGAGATCCCCAACTCGGCGGCGCGGCTGGCGAAGCTGCTGACCTCGTCACGGATCAGCCCTCCCACGTCAATTCGTTCACGCCGGACGGGGAGGCGGCCACCGGCAGCCTTTGCCAGCACCAGGAGGTCCTCTGCCAGTCTGGCAAGCCGATCCGTCTCTTCCGCAGCGCTCCGCACGGCGGCGGTCAGCTCCTCGGACGTTCGTGCCCGGCGGAGGGCCAGCTCGAGCTCGGCTTTCAGGTTCGCGAGGGGCGTCCGCAGCTCGTGGCTGGCGTCTCCAACGAAGCGGCGCTCTCGTTCGACCGCATCTTCGAGGCGTTCGAGCATCCGGTTCAGGCTCTCACCCAGGCGGGCGAGCTCGTCGCGCGTGGTTGGCACCGCGAGACGACGACCGGACTCCGAGCCGGAGACCGCCTCGGCTTCGATCCGCAGGCGCTCAACAGGGCGCAGGGCGCCACCGGCAATCAGCCAGCCGACCCCGCTGGCGAGCAGGACCCCAACCGGGCCGCCGATCACCAGCAACGCGAGGAGTCTCGCCAGCGCGTCGTTGTGGTCCTCGAGCGATGCCCCCACCACCAGTACTCTGTCGCCGCTGGCCGGGACCGCCAGCAGCCTCGCCAAGACGGCATCCTCCACGGTCTGGACAGGCGCCGTGGAGAGGCGCACTCCGGCGAGCTCCCCCAGCGACCCGGGCGACAGCAGGGCGCCACCCACGAGCCCCGACGAGGATTCGAGGACCCGCCCGTCGCTGCTGAGCAGCTGCGCGAACATTTCATCGCGGTCGAGGAGCCCCGTGCCGTCCGATAGCCCGTCGCCCCCCGCTCCGCTCAACAGGGTCTGTGCCCGTGCGCGCAGACCGGTGTCGACGGTCGCGAGCAGCTCGGCCTCGAAACGAAGGTAGACGAACGCTCCCAGCGCGAGCAGAACCGCTGCCATCAGCGCGCTGGAGACCAGGGTGAGCCTAGTGCGGATCGGCAGTCGCATGACCTGGCTCGTCCCGCAGCCGGTATCCGGTGCCGCGTACGGTTTCGACCGAACGCCGACCGAAGGGACGGTCGACTTTCTCGCGGAGGTAGCGAACGTAGACGTCCACCACGTTCGAATCACCGTCGTAGGCGAAGTCCCACACGTGCTCGATGATCCTGCTCCGCGTCAGAGCCTCCCCGGGATGGCGCATGAAGAACTCCAGCAGGGCGAACTCCTTCGGCGTCAGGTCGATCGCGGCATGGGCACGCGTCACCCGCCTGGTGGCAGGGTCGAGCGTCAGGTCCCCTGCGCTCAGCACCGCAGGGCGCTCGCTCGAGCCTCGGCGCATGAGCGCCCGAAGTCGGGCGAGGAGCTCGCTGAACGAGAACGGCTTGGTGAGGTAGTCGTCCGCGCCCGCATCCAGCCCGGAGATGCGGTCTCGAACCGCGTCCCGCGCCGTCAGCATGAGGACCGGAGCCCACCGGTTTGCGCCGCGCAATCGGCGGCACACCTCGAAGCCGTCGAGCTCCGGGAGCATGACGTCGAGGAGGATCGCGTCATACGGGTTCTCCATCCCGGCCCAGAGCGCCTCGTCACCGGTGCGCGCCACGTCGACCGCATAGCCCTCCTCCTCCAGCCCTCGCTTCAGGAGGCCGGCCATCTTCCTGTCGTCCTCGGCGACCAGCACGCGCATCGGCACAGGCTAGGCGCTTTCTATGAGAGCGAGATGAGAGACGCCCGGTGGATTGTGCCAGCGTGCCGACTAGGGCCGCAGGGCGAGGTGGCGGTGCCCGTCAGGCGTGCGCGCCTCGTCCACCCGGACCCCGAACACGCGACGCACCAGGTCGGGGCTCAGGACCTCCGCCGGCGGTCCATCGGCGACCACGCGACCCTCGTCCAGGACCGCCACCCGCGGTGCGAACGCGGCGGCCACGTTCAGGTCGTGCAGCACCGCCAGCACGGTGAGCCCGCGCTGGTCGCGCAACCGTCGGATCGCGCTCAGCAGGGCGACCTGGTGGGCCAGGTCGAGGTGCAGGGTCGGCTCGTCGAGCAGGAGCAGGTCTGGCTCCTGGGCGAGCGCCATCGCCACCAGCAGCCGCTGGCGCTCTCCACCCGAGAGCTCCTCAGCCGGGCGGTCAGCCAGGTCGGCGACATCGGCATCCAGGAGCGCGCGGGCAATCGCCCGCTCGTCGTCGGCGGTGGATGCGAACAGGCGCCGGGCGTGCGGAGCGCGCCCCATGGCCACCAGCTCCGCCACACGGAACCCCAGCGGCAGCTCGAGCTGCTGGGGCAACACCGCCACGCGCCGGGCAAGCTCGGTTCGGCGCCAGTCGCGGACGGACCGGCCGTCGAAGCGGATGGTTCCCCCATCCGGCGCCAGGGTGCCGGCAAAGGTGCGCAGCAGCGTGGTCTTGCCACTGCCGTTGGTGCCCAGCAGGGCCACCAGCTCGCCGCGGGCGAGCGCAAGGTCGACGCCGCGCAGGACCTCTCGCCGGCCGCCACCAGGCAGCGGAAAGCCGACGACCAGGTCGGCAGCCTCGATCAGCACGTCCGTGGCAACGGTGGCGCTCACGCGCTCGTCCCCACGACCACGGCACGCGAACGCCGCAGCAGATAGATGAAGAAGGGCGCCCCGATCAGGGCTGTCACGATCCCGACCGGGATGCCGCCGGCGAGCCGCGCGCCGAGATCGGCCAGGGCCAGCAGGCTGGCTCCATACAGGAGGCTGGCCGGCAGGAGGAGCCGATGATCCGGGCCGGTCGCCAGGCGCAGGACGTGTGGTACAACCAGCCCCACGAAGCCGATCGTCCCCGAGATGGCCACCACCGTCGACGTCGCCAGGGTGGCGAGCATCGTGAGGACGAGCTTCTCGCGCTCGACGTCCAGGCCCAGGTGGCTGGCCGGCCCGTCCCCCAGCAGGAGCACGGTGAGCCGCCTCCAGCGGATGACGAGGAGGACTGCGCTGATCGCCAGCAGGGGGGCCGCGAACGCCAGGTTCAGCCACCGCGCGCCGGCAAGCGAGCCCATCAGCCAGCCGAAGATGGCGCCCAGGCGCTGACCTGAGAAGAACATGAGCAACGCCGCTCCTGCCGCCAGGACCGATGAGATGGCATACCCGGTCAGGAGCAGTGTCACCACCGGCACGCGTCCGTTCGCACGGCTGACCGCGTAGACCACCAGCACTGTGCCGAGCCCCCCGACGAAGGCCATGACCTGCACGACCCCAATCCCGAGCCAGCTGCTCCCGGCGCCGATGACGAGTGCCGGCACCAGCATCGGCGCCATCAGGCCGGCGATCGCCCCCAGGGACGCACCGGCAGCCGTGCCGATGATGTATGGGTCGGCCATCGGGTTGCGCAGCAGCGCCTGAAAGACGGCGCCGGCCAGACCCAGCCCACCACCGACCAGCATGGCAGTCAGCACACGCGGCAGGCGCACTTCGAAGATGATCTGCTCCGCGCCGGGGCTCAGCGTGCGCCCGAGCGGCAGGCCAAGGAGCCGGTGCCCGAGGATCGCCAGCGTATCCCCGACTCCCACACCGACGGAGCCGATCGCCACGGCGACGACCAGGGCGGTGACGAGCAGGACGGCGCCACCGCCAAGGACGACCGCCGTTCGCGTCAGCGATGGCCCGCTGCTGATCCTGTGGGTCGTGGCAGTCGCGACGGCACGCATCGAGCTAGTCGACCAGGTCCGGGTGGATGGCGCTGGCGAGCGCCTCGAGGCCATCCACCACCCGCGGCCCCGGGCGGGTGATGAGGAGGTCGCCGAGCATGACCTTGACCTGTCCGGTGGCCACCGCGGTCATGTCGGCCCATCCGACGCGGGTGGCGACGGTGTCGGGCGTGACCGATCTGTCGTACGCGGCGTCGCCCAACAGGATCAGCTCCGGATCGGCAGCGATCAGGTCCTCGAGCTGGATAGCGGTCGACACCGGATCCCCGGTGATCGGATC
>JBKKBV010000110.1:0-17057 GCA_046713375.1 Candidatus Limnocylindria bacterium | reverse complement strand
TCGTCAAGGTCTGCGCGTGACGCGAAGCTCATCTCGGCCATGAGGTAGTAGGCGGCCGGACGGCCGCCGACGCCATCGGCCTTCGTCAAACGCATGCTGACCAGGTTGGGATAGCGGCGCACGATCGGCGCGTGCACGTCGCGGTAATGCGCGTCGAAGGCAGCCGGATCCTCGGGTTGGCTGTAGAGGGCGATCAGGCGGACCACGATCCGCTACTTCTTGAAGAAGTCAGCGTTGATCTGAGTGAAGTTGGTCCACTGCTCGGGCACTGCATCCTCGGCGAAGATGGCGGTCACGGGGCATTCCGGCTCGCATGCACCACAGTCAATGCACTCGTCGGGGTCGATGTAATAGAGCGGCGCCTCGTCCGTGGTGTGGATGCAGTCGACCGGGCAGACGTCCACGCATGAGGCGTCCTTGACGCCGATGCACGGCTCAACGATCACGTAGGTCATGGTGTCGAACTCTTCCGACCGGGGTTTCTCATTCGGCGCGGTGAGGATACACCGAGCGGGCGGCTGACCTAGGCCACCCCGATCTCAGCGGACGACGCCTCGGCACGCAAGCGGGCGTAGCCGGGCTTCACCTGCTCGTTGATGATCCTCAGCCGCCCGTCGAACGGCAGGAAGGCGCTCTTGATGGCATTGAGGGTGACCCACTCCATGTCCGCCAGGTCCCAGCCGAAGGTGGCGACCATGCTGGCGAACTCGTCCGACAGGCTGATCCGGCTCATCAGCCGATTGTCCGTGTTCAGGGTGACGCGGAATCGGAGGCGCTTGAGCAGGTCGATCGGGTGGTCCTCGAGGCGGGCGACAGCCCCGGTATCGACGTTCGAGGTCGGGCACATCTCGAGCGGGATGCGCCGATCGCGGACATAGGCGGCCAGGCGCCCGATGGCGACCCGCCCGTCCGGCTGCGTCACGATATCGTCGACGATCCGCACCCCGTGCCCGAGGCGCTCGGCGCCGCAGAACTGCAGGGCCTCCCAGATCGAGGGCAGGCCGAAGGCCTCGCCGGCGTGAATCGTGAAATGGAAGTTCTCGTGGGCGATCAGCTGGAAGGCGTCGAGGTAGCGCGTGGGCGGGTAGCCGGCCTCCGGGCCGGCCACGTCAAAGCCCAGGACCCCGCGGTCCCGGTGCCTTACCGCCAATTCGGCGATCTCCACGGAGCGCGCTGCCTGGCGCATCGCGCTCAGCAGCAGCCCGACCACGATCGGTTGGCCGGTCGATCCGCGCCGCACGCCGGCGGCGGCCGCCTCAACCACATCGTCGAGCGACAGGCCCTCCCGGAGGTGCTGCTCTGGTGCGAAGCGGACCTCCGCATACACGACCCCGTCCGCGGCCAGGTCCTCGACCTCCTCCGCCGCCACCCGTTCGATCGCTGCCGCGGTCTGCATGACGGCAACGGTGTGGTCGAACGCCTCGAGGTAGCGGACCAGCGACCGGCCGCCCTCCCCCGTGGCCGGCTTGAACCAGCCGGCCAGCTCATCGGCATCTCGTGTCGGGAGCGCGGTGTAGCCGATCTCGTTCGCAAGCTCGATCAGGGTGGACGGCCGCAGTCCTCCGTCCAGGTGCTCGTGCAGCAGCACCTTGGGAGCGCGGTGGATCGTCGCATGGTCGAGGGTGATGGGTGCCATGGTGACGGGCAGCCTAGCCCGCCTCCTGCACGGCCACAAGCAGAAAGCCGCTACGCTTCCGGCCATGCCTGACCGCCCGCCGCTCATCGTCGCTGCCGCGACGCCGCTGGCGCCCGGCGGCGTGGCGCTCGACGAGGCCGCGATCTGGCCGATGGTGCGCTTCCTCGAGGATCGCGGCGCCGACGGAGTGTTTGCCTGCGGCACCACGGGCGAGGGGATCCTGCTCAGCACCGACGAACGCCAGCGGGCGGCGGTCGTCTTCCGCGCCGCGGTTCGGGGCCGATTGATCATGCACTGTGGCGCCCAGACCACAGCCGAGACGGTGATGCTCGCTGCCCACGCCGGCGAGATCGCAGCCGATGCGGTTGCGGTCATCCCGCCGCCATATTTCCCACTCGACGAGGATGCGCTGACGGCCCATCTGCTGGCCGCCGCCGAGGCCTGCGCGCCGCTCCCCTTCTATATCTACGCCTTCGCCGCCCGGAGCGGCTATCCGGTCCCGCTCGAGGTGATCGCACGCGTCCGCGACGGTGCCAGGAACCTGGCCGGGCTGAAGGTCAGCGAGTCCCCGTTCCCGACGGTCGAGCCTTATCTCGACCTTGGATTGCCGGTCTTCATCGGCTCCGAGCCGCTCATCCCGGCGGCCATGGCGCGCGGTGCGCTGGGCGCAGTGTCAGGCCTGGCCGCCGCCTTTCCCGAGGTCGTTCGTGCCGCGCTGGATGCGCCTGACACGGTGGCAGAGGCGCGCCTCCGCACCCTCCGCTCTGCGATGGAGACCCATCCGTTCATCGCGTCAGTGAAGCACGTGCTCCGGCGTCGAGGGGTCCCCATTCAGCCGGACCTGCGGGCGCCGCTGCGCGCGCTCACCGAGGCCGAGGGCGCCGCCCTTGACTCGGTGCTCGGCGAGCTGGAGCCTGCCTCGCCGCTCGACGAGGGTTAGCCCGACTCCCCCACTCCGCCAATGTCCATCGCGCCGCCAGTTCCGACTCCCGTGCGACGGTGGAGCGGCGCGGTCGCGGCGTCGTTCATCTCGAACCGGCTCGGCGGGGCTGCGGCCGCCAGGCGCGCGATCTCCTCGGGCGTGAGCTGATAGCCGAAGCGGATGGCGGCCACGTTCTCGTCCTGGTAGCGGCGCGGGAGCGATTCGCGGATCGCTGCATCGTCGAAGTCGATCTCCGCCAGGCGAAGCAGCCGGCCCAGGGCGATCATGTTGCCGAACAGCTCCTTGCCGAAGTGCTCGGAGCCGAGCGACGCGAACGGGATCTGCTCGTCGCCGGGACGGCCCAGGCCCAGGTCGGTCACGACCTTGCGGCCGCTGATGCGCAGGTGCCCCTTGTCGGCCAGCTTGAGCATAATGTCCGCCTCCTCGACCACGGGATTGGCGATCGGGACATCGTCGAAGATGACGAACGCGTCGGACATGCTGCCCCGCACGCTCGAGTCGTAGTCGAACAGGACGGTCACCTGCTTCCCCATCCGAGCCAGCAGCGCACCGAGCACGCCGGCGATGACGCGAACCCCCTGGCCTCCCACTCCGTCGAGGGCGATCCGGGTCGTCACGTGATCGCATCGGGGTCGATGCCGGCCTCGCGCAGCGCATCGGCAAGGGTCATCTCGCCCTTGGCCACGCGCAGCTTCACGTCCGAAGGGAGCCGCTGCATCAGCCCCAGCTTGCGCTGGGCTTCCGCTCGCTTGGCCTCCTTGGGATCCGCCGGTGTGCGCTCCTCGACCGCCGCCTCCGCCTTCTGGGCGTCGAGCTCGGTCGGCTGCAGCTCGGTGCGCGGATCCTGGCCGGTGGCGCTGATCTGCACGTCCCCGGGTGCCACCGGAGCACCAGACGGGGCGCTGGCGCCGGTCCGCAGCCACTCGGGGATCGGGATCCCCGCCTGCGTCAGCGCATCGGTCAGCGTCAGCTCCTTCTTCGCCACCGCCAGCTTGACTTCGGCCGAGAGCTGAGCCATGACTGCAGCCCGCTCCTGGGATTCCGCCCTGCGCCGGGCTTTCTCGTCGTCCGTTGCGGGCTTCGCGGCCCCGGTGGACCCCGTCGCGCCGGGCGACTCGGTGGCCGACGCCATCGGCCCAGACGGTTGTTCCGGGAGAGCTGCGGGTCGCTCCGGCGTGCTGGTCGTTCCCGCGCCGTTCCCGTTTGTCGTACCTGCATCGGCCGGCCGCGGGGAGAGGATCCCGATCTCGAATGGATTGAGGTGCTCGGCGTCCTTCGAGGCGCGCTTGTAGGTCTTGCGGTAGAAGTTGAGCATGTCGTTGGCGCTGGCAAAGCCGATGCGACGTCCGTTGTTCTCGATGCACTGGCTGGTGATGTCCACGAAGCTGAAGCCTGGGTGCTCGATCGCCTCGCGGATGACATTCCGCATGTGGAGCTGGTGGTAGACGGTGGTCTTGGCGTACAGCGCCTGCGGCGAGGAGCGGACCAGGCCCTGCAGGTTGATCGGCGTATTCGGGTTGCCCGCGGGTGAGGAGAGGGTCTTGGTGCCGGTCGGCGTGGTCGGCCCGGTCTGTCCCCCGGTCAGGCCATAGATCTCGTTGTTGTTGCAGAGCACGGTCAGTGGCGCGTTGCGGCGAATGGCGTGGATCAGGTGGTTGCCGCCGATGCTGGCCGTGTCGCCGTCCCCCGCCACCACCACGACGTGCATCTCGGGTCGAACGGCCTTGATCGCCTCGGCGACCGGCAGGGTGCGGCCGTGGAGCGTGTAGACGCTCTCGAACTTCATGTAGCTGCCCATCCTGCCGGTGCAGCCGATCCCGGTGACCAGGATCGTGTTCGTCTCGTCCATCCCCATCTCGTCGAGGACCATGGCCAGCTCGATCATGATGGTGCCGATCCCGCAGCCCGGACACCAGATGGTCGGGAACAGGTCCACCTTCAGGTGCCGCTTGAAGTCGAGCTCGGCGAAGGGGGCCTCCGGCATCAGCCGATCCCCAGCGGTGAGCGCTCGACCGCCTCGGTGGGAGCCGACGGGATGGGTGGCTCTGAGGGACCGCCTTCGAGCACGCGGTCGAGCCCGTCGCGCACCGCCTCCAGGCTGATCCGCCCGCCCAGCAGGGGCACGCGCTTCACCTCGCGACGCAACGCCAGCTCGACCATGTCGGCGTACTGGCCGTCGTTTGCCTCGATGCACACGACCTGCTCATAGCGATCCGCGATTGCCCGCAGCTCGTCGGTCAGCATCGGGTGGATCCGGATCGGGCGGAAGAGGGCGTAGTCGGTCGAGAGCGGCGAGGCGACGCGGCTGACGATCCCGTAGCAGACGATCAGCACTTTCGCGTCACGGTTCCAGCCGTGCTCGTACAGCGCGTACTGCTCAGCAACCTCGGTATGCCGGTGCTTGGCGTCGTAGTACTGTCGCAGGTACTCGTCGGCGTCGGCGGTGGCGGGCTCGCCGGCATTCGGCCCCTGCTCGTACATGACCACGCCCGCGAAGAAGCGCGGCTTGCCCGGCTCGTGCCTGCCAAGGGGGACGAGGCTGCGCGGCACGATCTCGACGCTGGCCGCCACCTCGTCCAGGTCGACCACCTCATTCAGGTGCGCCACGAACGTGTCCGACAGGATGACGACCGGTGACAGCGACTGCTCGGCGGCGTTGAAGGCCTGCACCGTGACCCTGAACGCCTCCTCGACCCCGTTCGGGTAGAAGGCCAGCGGGGTGTAATCGCCGGTGCTCCCGTAGCGGACCTGCATGATGTCGCCCTGGCCGGGCATCGTCGGCATCCCCGTCGCCGGGCCGACTCGCTGGACGTCCACGAAGACGCATGGAACGCCCACCTTCTGGGCGTAGCCGACCGCCTCCTGCATCAGGCTGAAGCCCGGCCCGCTGGTGGCGGTGAACGACTTCGCGCCGGCCAGGCTGGCGCCGATGATGGCGTTGGCGCTGGCGATCTCGTCCTCAGCCTGCAGGAAGTTGAACTCCGGATGCTCGGCCGCCCAGCCGGAGGCGACGTTGAGGATCTCCGTCGACGGCGAGATCGGGTAGCCGGCGTAGTACGACGCCCCCGCAGCGACCGCCCCGCGGAACACCGCCTCGTTGCCCTGGGTCAGCTTCCGCATCGGCCTAGGAAGAGTCCGCGGTCGAGCCGGCCTTGGCGGCGTGGGCAGCCACCGCCTCGGGGAGCATCTCGATGGCGAGGTCGGGGCAATAGCGCTCGCAGAGCCCGCACAGGATGCAGTCCTGCTCCTCGATGATGGCGTCGTTGCGCAGGACGAGCGTGTTCTTGGGGCAGATCTCGACGCAGATGTCGCATCGCTTGCAGAAGACCGGGTTCCAGCTGATGTTCGAGTAGTCGACCCAGCGGATCCCGTCCTTGTGGTCGTCGGAGATCCCGGAGCCGAAGCCGATCGGGTCCGATGCGCCTTCGCGAGTCATGGGACGGCGATTCTACGCGGGTCGGGGGCGCGCGCGTCTGAGACGGAGCTCCCGCGCGCTAGTAATCGACCTCCCCCCTGCTCCAGCTGCGCTCAAGGACGTAGTGGCCGTCGCCCTCCGGGTCGGTGAGGCTCGCGCGGGCGGAGAGGACCATGACGTACGGGTGCAGCCTGACGTTCACGAGGGTCTTGCCGCGGAAGGTCAGCTCGAGGATGACGCCCTCCTGTGTCTCCTGCCACCACGGCTGGCCGTACATGTAGTTGCCCGGACCCGCGTGAATGAGGCTGACGCCATTTGGACCATCGCGCAGGAACATTCCGCCCGCCACGTGCAGGCCGCCGCCGAGGATCTGGTCGCACCCGGCCTGGTCCATCCATCCCACAGCCTCCAGCTGAGAATCCCACAGGTCCGAGTGATACTCGTCACCGCCCCACCACTGCGGGTCGCAGATGACGAGGTCGGCCCCGGCGGCTCGGGCCTTGGCCACGGCTGCGTTGACGTTCTCCTCGGTGAGCCAAGCGACGCCTGGCGTGGTTGGGCCGGCATGGATTGGGCCCAGGACCTCATTCCAGGACACGAACGCCACCTTCAGGCCGGCAACCTCGACGTAGGCCGGCTCGAGGGCCTGGTCGAGGTTCATGCCAAGGCCGGTGCCCGGGAATCCGTACTCGTCGAGGAGCTGGAGCGTGGTGCTGATGCCGGCGACGCCCCGATCGCTCTGGTGGTCGGCCGCGAGATACACGGCGTCGATGCCGAGGAAGTCCTTCCACCTGGTCAGGACCGCCTCCGGCACGGAGAGGCTCGGCGGGCCGACCTGGGTCGGCGCCCACTGCTCGTTCGTCAGGATCGGGCACTTGTGATCCGCGAGGGCGACATCGGCCCGCCTGCTGATGCTCGCGGTGACCCCATCGTTGCCGCCGTCGACCGCCTTGACGATCGGGTACGCGGAGATGCCGGCCGGCGGGTTCGGGTTGATGAATGGCTCACCCGTAAGCGTCGCGGTCCCGCCGTTGAAGGGCCAGTCCCAGCCCTTGCCCAGGGTGACGGCGTGATACGCGGCCACACGATCCGCGCAGAGGCTGCCGATCGCGGTCAGCGTCCATGTTTGCGAGGCGTCGTACGCGGTCCAGGCCGGGTCGAGCGCGCCCGGACCCTCTGCAGGCGCCGACGCCATGACCGGATAGGGCAGCGCCCGGGCCTCCGGGTCACCGAACAGGTCGGGGCCGAAGAGCCCGAACGGCCCCTCACCCGCGATCGAGAGGACCTTCGTGGCTGGCTCGACAAGGCCCGGCGGCAGGAGTGCCACGAGCTCCTGGTCAGCCTGGAGTTCCGCCGCGATCTGGTCGGCCTCGACACAGGGCGCGCTCGCCGTGAGCGTCGGCTGAGTGATCGTCAGGCCACATGGCACCCTGAGCTGGCCGCTGCTGGCGAGCGTCCCGAGCTCGTCAAGGGTGATCGTCGCCTTGAGATTCGTGATGCCGCTCACGACGGCGAGCGGGAAGGAGACAGGGGGGGAAGGCGTGGCCGTCGGCGTTGGCTGAGGAGACGGGCTGGCGCTGGGGGACGGCACCAGACTGGGACTGGGACTCACGCATCCGACGAGCAGCGTCACCACCGTGACGGCGGTGACTCCTCGGAGCGTCGCCATGGGCCTCATGCCGCTATCGTAGCCACCCGCAGGCAGCCATGACCAAACTCGACCATGCTTCCATCGCTCTCGGAGCACCTCGTGCGCTCGCTGTCGGGCTTCTCCTCGGTGCCGGGCTTCTCGCCGTCCCGACGACTGCTCCGGCCCCCGTCGCGGCTCTCGGGCCGCTCCCGGCCTGCCGCCTCGCCGATTTCCTGACGGTCCCCCGGGACTACGACAGCTGGAGCACCACGCACGTGGATTGGCTCCTGACCGTCGGGGAGGACTACGTACCACCCGATCTCGTGCCGGTGAGTGAGGCGGGCATTGCCGGCCCCGGGCTCATCCGCCAGGTGGCGATCGAGGATCTCCGTGCCATGTCCCAGGCCGCGACCGACGCCGGGACGCCGATCGCCGTCAACAGCCCATACCGGAGCTACCAGGACCAGGTCGCGAGCTTCAACGGGTGGGTCGCCGTGGACGGCTACGACGACGCGATCACGTACTCGCAGCGACCCGGGCATTCGGAGCATCAGCTCGGCCTCACCATCGACTTCATGACGAAGGGCGGCGGGAGCGCGCTACAGGGCGACTGGGCGACGACTCCAGCAGGAGGGTGGATGGCCGAGAACGCCTGGAAGTACGGGTGGATCATGAGCTACCCCAAGGGCGAGGGAGGCGCCCTCTTCTCGGACGTCACCTGCTTCCATTACGAGCCGTGGCATTACCACTACCTCGGCCGCGACATCTCCAGGAAGATCCACGACTCCGGGCTCACGATCCGGGAGTACCTCTGGACCAACTTCACGATGGTCGATCCGGAGACCGGTGAGGTCATCCCAACCGCCACGCCGACCCCATCCCCCACCCCCAGTCCGACGCCCACCCCATCGCCAACCCCGACTCCCCAGGCGACGACCACGCCGTCGCCAGCGCCAAGCGCTGAGACGCAGCCTTTCGGCACCTGGTTCGGGGTCGATCCGCCCATGGTTCTCGCGGGCATCGTGGTCATCGGGCTGGCGTCGATCGGGTTCGCGGCCTGGCGCCGCTTCTCACAATGACTTGGCCTTCGACTCGAGTGCCGCAGTGTCCAGCGACGGACCGGGCTCCTCCGCGTCGCGCGGGCGCCCACTGACCATCGCCACCACAGCGCCGATGATCAGGCCTGCGGCCAGCAGCGAACGCAGGGTGAACGTCTCACCGCGGAACGCGACGCCGAGTGCCACCGCCACCACCGGGTTGACGTAGGCGTAGGTGGCGACCGTCGTCACCGCCACGTGGTTCAGCAGCCAGACGTACGCCGTGAAGGCGAGCAGCGACCCGAACACGATCAGGAATGCCAACGCGACCAGGGACGAGGTCGTCACCGCGGCAGGATCGAACCTGCCGATCTCGCCGATTGCCACGCCAACTGCCAGCAGGAGGATGCCACCCGCAAGCTGCTCCATGCCGGTCCCCAGCAGCTGGTTGCGCGGCAGCGGGCCGCGGCGCGCATACAGGGATCCGGCTGCCCAGCAGACGGTGGCCACCACCAGGATGCCGATCCCGACCGGATTCAACGAATCGACCCCGCTCGATGGAAGCAGCAGGATCCCCACCCCGACAAGTCCGACCAGGAGCCCGCCGATCGCCAGAAGACTCGGCATCCGGCGCGTCAGCAGGGCGTCGAAGATGCTGAGCCAGATAGGAGTAGTGGCGATGATGACCGCGGCGATGCCAGACGGGATCGTCTGCTCGGCGATCGAAACGCCACCGTTGCCGCCCAGCAGAAGCAGGGCGCCAACAATGAATGCGGTGCGCCACTCCACGATCCTTGGCCGAGACAGGCCCTCCCGGGCAACGCCACGCCGCCGTTTCCACCGATCATGTGCCACCAGGAAGGCAACGAGCGAGAGCCCTGCGACCCCGAAGCGCGTGCCGGCCGACAGCAGCGGCGGCATGGTGTCGACCACGTACGCGATGGCAAGGTAGGTCGAGCCCCAGACGAGGTAGACCGTGCCGAGCGCCGCAGCCACCGCCAACGTCGAGGGGCGACCTGGGACGGGAGTCATGGGTGCATTGTGAAGTAACCGGCCACAAGGCGTAAAACGGTGTCCTCCGCACGTTCGTGAGTTCGAGGTCGAGAACGTGACGTCTCGTTCGTCGTCATGATGAGAGGGTCACGCCTGCCATGACCGATGCATCGGAGGTGGCGCGATGAAGTACATGCTCCTGATCGGCGGCGCCGAAGGCGGCTGGGACCATCTGGACGAAGCAGGGCAGCGAGCGCTCTACACGCGCATCGAGACCTGGTGGGCCGAGCGCAAGGCGACGGGCGAGCTCGTGGAGGGTGCCCAGCTCCAGCCTTCGACCACCGCCACCACGGTTCGACGCAGCATCGACGGCGACATCACCGTCACCGATGGTCCGTTCGTGGAGGGCAAGGAGATGATCGGCGGCTACGGGGTCATCGACGTCCCCGACCTCGATGCCGCGATCCGGCTCGCCTCCTCGTGGCCCGCGCCCGACACCCTCGAGATTCGGCCGCTCGTCGCGGGAGCGATGGGGTAGCGGCTGGCTTGACTCCGCGCCGGACCGTCGACAGCTCGCTCGAGCGCGTCCTGCGGGAGGAACGCAGCCGACTCATCGCGTCGCTGGTCCGCATCCTGGGCGATTGGGACCTTGCGGAGGAACTCGTGCAGGAGGCGGCCGTCTCGGCGCTCGAGCACTGGCCGATCGACGGTCTTCCGCGCAATCCCGGGGCCTGGCTGATGACCACGGCGCGACGCCGGGCGATCGATCGACTGCGGCGGGACGCACGATTTCGCCAGCGGCTGGTGCAGCTCGGAGAAGAGGCCGAGGAGATGGAGAAACCAATCCCAACCGGCGGGCCGCTCGCTGCCGACGACCGGCTGCGGCTCCTGTTCACCTGCTGCCACCCGGCGCTGTCACGAGAGGCCCAAGTGGCGCTGACCCTCCGCACCGTTGGTGGCCTCGACTCGGCGCAGGTGGCCCGTGCGTTTCTGGTCCCGGAGTCCACGATTGCCCAGCGTGTCGTGCGAGCCAAGCGCAAGATCCGGGACGCCGGGATCCCCTTTCGCGTGCCGGAGGCCAGCGAGCTCCCGCCCCGTCTGGAAGGGGTGCTCGCGGTCCTCTACCTCGTCTTCAATGAGGGTTATCTCGCGTCGGACGGCGCGGCGAGCGAGCGGCGCGACCTGGCCCGCGATGCCGAGTGGCTCACCTCGCTGCTCGTGCGCCTGATGCCGGACGAGCCCGAGCCATTGGGTCTGCTGGCGCTGATGCGACTGCATCTGGCCAGGGTGGAGGCGCGCTTCACAGCAGACGGGTCGCTGATCCTCCTCCCCGACCAGGACCGCTCGCGCTGGGACGCTGCAGCGATCGCCGACGCTGGGGACCTCGTTGAGCGCGGACTACGGATGGGCCGTCCAGGTCCGCACCTGCTCTAGGCGGCGATCGTGGCGGTGCATGCCACCGCGCCCTCGTACGCCGCGACTGACTGGGCCGAGATCGTGGCCCTCTATGACCGCCTGCTCAGACTGCAGCCGACGCCGGTGGTCGCCCTGAATCGAGCACTGGCGCTGGCCGAGGTGGCGGGTGCCGGGGTGGCGCTCGACGAGATCGAACCGCTGGCCGCGCGCCTTGATGGCTATCACCTGTTCCACGCGGCGCGGGGCGAGCTCCTGCGCAGGCTCGGGCGCCTCGACGAAGCCCGTTCAGCCGATCGCCGTGCGCTGTCCCTGACCGACAATCCGGCCGAACGGCGACTCCTCGAGGCAAGGCTCGGGCCACCCGGCGGCTGATGGCGCGGTAACGAATCGGCGATGACGAGCGTCGGAGAGACGGCTGGTGCAGCCAGCGCCGGAGCCACATGAATGGAGCAACGCACGAATGATTCGCATGCAACCTTCGCGCCCTGGACTCGGCGCGGTCGCCCTGATCGCCAGCATGGCGCTCGCCGGCTGCGCCGCCGAAAACCCATCGCCAAGCTCGGTTGGCCCGAGCCCGTCGGCGATCGCCTCCCCCAGCGCTGAACCTTCCTCCGCGGCGCCTAAGCCGGCGAGCGTGGAGCCGTCGGCTGCCGCGAGCGAGCCGACCGAAGGCTTGCCGGCGTTCGCCTGCGTGCCATCGGTCCCCGTCGGGTCCACGACGGATCGCGCCCAGATCACCGACGTCAGGGTCGGAACCCACGCCGGGTACGACCGGGTCGTGTTCGAGTTCGCCTCGGGCATCCCGGACGCGCTGATCGAAGGCGTCCTGCCTCCCCTCTACGAAGATGGCAGCGGCCTGGAGATGGACGTTGCCGGGAGTGCGTTCCTGAAGGTGACCATGCACGGCGCCAGCAGGGTCTCGCCGGAGGGCGGCGTGACCTACGAGGGATCGACCGACTTCGAGCCCGGATTCGACCGGCTCGCTCAGCTCATCGAGGGGGGCGACTTCGAGGCGGTCAGCACCTGGTACCTGGGCCTCGAAGGCGCCGGATGCTATCGGGTCCTGACCCTCGCCGACCCGAGCCGCCTGGTGATCGACGTCGAGCACTGATCGTTGACCACCGGGAGGATGATGGCCGGACCGATGCGTTCGGCTCCGGCCATCGTGCGCAGCTCGACGGGAATCAGTCTCGTGGCGCTGGCGGTCGGGCTCCTCGCCCAGCTTCTCTTCGTGGACGCTGCCTTCGGGCTCAACGTCCCGATCGCCACTGGGGCCTTGCTGCTTGCCGGGCAGGCCTGGAATCTCTCCCGCGAGCGTGCCCGCGACACTCGGCTGCCCTCGGTCTGTCCGCTGTCCACCCGATGAGCGCAGGGTGCTCCCGTCGGCTAGCATCGATGCCGTCCCATTCCGCAACCCCGGAGTACGCATGTCTGACCAACTGACGGCGCCCACCGGCGCGCTCGACCTCAGCAAGTCGTATGCGGCGCGCTTCAAGACGGAACGCGGCGAGTTCGCCTGTGAGCTGTTTGCTGCGGACGCCCCGATGACGGTCGAGAACTTCGTCAACCTGGCTCGCGCCGGCTTCTACGACGGCACGACCTTCCACCGCGTGATCCCGGGCTTCATGGCCCAGGGTGGCGACCCAACCGGGACGGGAACCGGCGGGCCTGGATACTCCTTCCGTGATGAGCTGTCATTGAAGCGGCGCCACGACGGGCCCGGGGTCCTCTCGATGGCGAATGCCGGCCCGAACACGAACGGATCGCAGTTCTTCATCACCTTTGCCGCGACGCCGCACCTGGATGGGCGACACACGGTCTTCGGTCGCGTGACGTCCGGGATGGAGGTCGTGAACAGCCTCCGCGAGCGCGACCCGCAGCGCGACCCCCAACCCGGCGACCGGATCAACACGATCGAGATCGACGAGAGCTAAGGAGCACGCCGGACCCGCTAAACCATGAGCCGGCGCCGCCTCACGCTCGACGACATCGCGCGTCGTCCTGAGCTGGGGATGGATGCTCCGGGCAGCCCCGTCTTCGCGCCCGACGGCGATTCGATCACCTATCTCCATAGCCGGGACGGGTCCCTGGTGCGCTCGCTGTTCCGGCATGACCTGGTCACCGGTGAGCGATCGGTCCTCGCCGATCCGCTGGCCGCGACGACCCGCGAGGAGACCCTCTCACGCGAGGACCACCTGTGGCGCGAGCGGACGTCGACAAGTGAACTGGGCGTCACCGAGTTCAGCTGGGCGGGCGACGGGACCGAAGCGACGCTGCTGGTCCCGATGGCCGGTCGCCTTTTCGTCCGGCGGCAAGCCAGCGGGGAGCGCGGACTCCGCGAGATCTCCGGCGTCACCCAGGCGAGCCGGGCGGTGCTCAGCCCCGACGGCGCGACGGTCGCATATGCATCGGGCGGCGACTTGTACGTCGTCTCGATCAGCGGCGGCGCGCCCCTGCGCCTGACGGAAGACACCGAACCCGCGACCTTCAACGGACTCCCCGAATTCGCCGCAGCCGAGGAGCTCGACCGCTTGGCCGGGGCATGGTGGAGCGCGGACTCGCAGGCGATTGCCTATGCGCACGTCGACGAGCGTGGCGTGCCGCCCTTTACGATCCGGCACACGGCGGGCCACGAGCCGCTCGACGAAGTGCATCACTACCCGTTCGCCGGTGGACCGAACGCCCTGATCGCGCTCCGCGTCATCCCTGCCACCGGTGGTCGGTGGCACGACGTGGCGCTAGGCATGCAGCCTGATGACTACCTGGCCCGGGTCGTTCCGCATCCGTTGGGTGGCTGGCTGGCAGCCGTGCTTGCTCGCGACCAGCGCTCGCTGCACTGGCATCGTGTGGCGACGGATGGATCCGCGCGGCTCCTCTGGGTGGAGGCGGGCGAACCCTGGCTCAACCTCGACCACGACACCCGATTCCTCAGCGACGGCCGCATCCTAAGATCGACGGAACGCAGCGGCTTCCGCCACCTGGAGCTCAGGACGGCCGATGGACAGCCGGAGCGAGTCCTCACCGCCGGAGACTGGATGGTCACCGATGTGGTTGGCGTCACGCCATCCAGGCGCGAGGTGCTCTTCAGATCGACGCGTGACGGTGTCCTGGAGCGCCACTTGTACACCGTCCGGTACGACACGGCTGAACCGATCCAGGATCCAGAGCGACTGACCTTCGAAGCAGGCTGGCACGAGATCACCGCCAGCGCCGATTGCGAGCGATGGATCGACACGTGGTCCGACCTCGAGCAGGCTCCGCGCCTATCGGTCGTCACACGGGGTGGGAGCTCCGTGACCCTCCACGAGTCCTCTACGACGGCCAGGGCCGAGGGCCTCGAGCCGCCCGACATTATCGAGCTGATGGCCGCTGACGGGAGCACGCCGCTGTACGCCGCCGTCTATCGTCCGACCGGCGATCCAGGGAACGGCCCCATCCCTCCGCCCGCCGTGGTGTGGGTCTACGGCGGACCCCACTTTCAGCACGTGAAGCGGTCGTGGGACGCGATGGTGCTGTATCCGCAGCGTCATTACCTGGCCCAGGCCGGAGCCACGGTGCTCGTCGTCGACAACCGCGGGACCGCCGACCGCGGCCTGGCGTTCGAGTCGGCCATCCACGGGCGCCTCGGCTGGAACGAGGTGGCCGATCAGGCGGGTGCCGTTCGCCAGATCGCCGGCCGCGGGCTGCTGGATCCGACACGGGTTGCCATCTTCGGCACGAGCTACGGGGGCCACATGACCATCCAGGCGCTGGCGCTGGAGCCGGACCTGTTCACGGCTGGCGTGTCCATCGCGCCCGTGACCGATTGGATGGGATACGACACGGCGTACGCCGAGCGATACCTCGGGCATCCTGCGGCGAATGCCGAGGGCTATCGGTCATCACCGCTTATGCACGCCGATACGCTGCGTGGTGACCTGTTGCTCATCCATGGCACCGCTGATGAGAACGTACACCTCCAACACTCCCTGAGGATGGTGGAGGCGATGCGCGAGGCTGGCCGCGAGGTCGAGCTCGTGGAGATGCCGGAGCAGCGTCACCGGGTCCGCGGCGAGGCGATCAGGGACCGCGATCGGCGGACGCTGGCCTACCTGCTCTCGGCCTTGGGCTTGCCGCTTGCCGACGAGTTGAGATAGCCGGCGTCAAGCAACCGCCGCGTACAGCAGCTCGTAGGTGACGCCGGGGTCCGGCGCGAAGTCCATGCGGGTGGAGCAGCTCAAGCACACGAGCTCCTCATCGGCTTCGTTGATGGTGAAGGTGACCTCGTCGGTGCACCAGGGACAGGAAAGTTGAATGGTCATGTCGCCATCCTGTGCACGCTGCGTGACACCTTGCCTGTCACGTCCGGCCAACGGTTTCGGCCATGGCATACTTGCGTCCTTGCGCAAGCAGTGACACAATCACCGAGATGGAACCCACGCTCAACCCCGATCTCCTCCGTGACCGCGCTGCCGCGATCGCCCGAGCGCTCTCGGACGCCAAGCGGCTGTGCGTGGTCGAACGGCTGGCCGACGGTGAGCGATCGGTGAGCGACCTGTCCCGTGACGTTGGCTGCCAGGTGCCGAACATGAGTCAGCACCTGTCGGTCCTTCGGGCTGCCGGGATCGTCGCCTCGCGACGCGAGGGGAGCACCGTCTTCTATCGGCTCGCACACCCACAGGTGCTCGAGGTCTACCGTATCCTTCGACAGGTCGCCAGCTGACGACGCAGAAAGGACCAACCGAACCGATGTCGAACGTCCAAGAGGCGACCGACGCCAACTGGGAGCAGCTCGTGCTCCAGAACGATAAGCCCGTGATCGTCGATTTCTGGGCCGCCTGGTGCGGACCCTGTCGACTCGTGGCACCCGAGATCGAGAAGCTGGCGGAGAAGTACGCCGGCTCGGTCGAGGTGCTCAAGCTCGACGTCGACGCGAATCCGCACACGGCTATGCACTACGGGGTGATGAGCATCCCCACCGTCGCCTTCTTCGCTCCGGGCGAGCCACCCAAGGCAGCCGTCGGCTTCCGCCCGGCTGAGCAGCTGGAGACCGCATTCGGGCTCGAGGCGTTCGCCAAAAGCGCCTGACGGCGCTCTCCGCCTATCCTGCGGGGGTCATGCCCCGAGCGACCAACCGCATCGTCCCTTCCGCCGTCGCCGCGGCAATTGTGCTGCTGGGCGCTGTCCCGGCAGCACTCCCCGGTCGCGTGGTCATGGCCGCGGACCGCGGGCTGGTCGTGGAAGCGCAGACGCGCTACCAGGCATTGCCTGCGGAGCGGCGGGTCCACGTCACCATTGACGCGGTGGCGACCTCCTACACCCCGAATCCGGTGGACGCGACCGCCTACTACGTCAACGCCACCTTCGTCATGCAGGCCGGCGCAACGAACGTGGCCGCGTCCTCGAGCGGGCAGCGGCTGGCGGTCGCGGTGGATGCCTCGGATCCGGACTTCGTGAGCGTGACGGTCACGTTCTCCGAAGGAGTCACCTTCGAGCAGAGCTACCCCTACCGCGTGACCTATGACCTGCCTGACCCCGGCGGAACGCATGATCGCAACCTGCGGATCAGCTCGACCATCGTCGCGTTCCCGATCTGGGCCTTCGGCAGTGCCGGCGAGCCGGGCGGAAGCGTCACCGTCATCCTGCCGGCTGGATTCAGCCCGAGCCTGCAGGGCGATGACCTGGCCGCCTCGATCGGGGCTGGGGGCGAGATCGTCCTGGCAACCCCCTCCCTGCCGGATCCATTCGACTTCTTCGCCTACCTCTCGGCGGATCGACCGGGAGCGTTCAACGACACGCTGCTGACCGTCCAGGTCGGCGGTCAGCCGGCTCCCATGAGGATCCGCGCCTGGCAGGATGATCCCGAGTGGGGAACCGCCATGGTCGACCTGATGACCGATGGGCTGCCCGCACTGCAGAACCTGATCGGGCTGCGGTACGACTCTCCCGGTACGCTGGTCATCGAGGAGGCCGCCACCAGCCGCCTTGGAGATTACGCGGGCATCTAC
>JBKKBV010000109.1:0-3700 GCA_046713375.1 Candidatus Limnocylindria bacterium | reverse complement strand
TGGTCAGCGTGCCGCGCCCGACGGTCAGCGTCTCGCTGCGCACCTCCAGGCGTGTCCGCCGGTCGCGGATCTCTTCAGCGAGCCTCCGGTCCTCGTCGGACAGGGTGAGCATCGACGAAAGCTCGTTCGAGGCCTTGGTAAACGAATCGGTCGAGAGGAGGATCTCAAGGACGGAGGTCTGGCTCTGCTCGTACGCGGTGCGCAGATGCTCCTGAAGAAGCGCCTCGCGCTCGGCCAGCTCGACCTTCGAGACCTCGATCCCCCCTGCCAGCTCCAGCAGGGTCTGCTCGAGAGTGGCGATCTCGACCTCGTACCTCCGCAGCTCCTCCCGCGCCCGGTCGAGCTTCAGCGCTGCCTGCTCGATGTCGCGCGCGGCCTGCTCGAGCTCGAGTCCGACCTTGGTCAGGTCGCTGCTGATGGTGAGCAGGCTGGTGGCCAGGGTGGCCTGCTCGCGCTGCAGCTCGGCCAGCTGGGTCCGCTGACGCTGCAGCTCGGCCTCCATCTGCAGCTGTTCGGTGATCGCCGCGTCGACCGTCGGATCGGTTGCACGCACCATCGCCTGCCACTGCAGCGGGGCAGCGGCGACCGTCAGCAGCAGGAAGGCAACGACCCATGGCGCGGCTGGGCGACTGGCGATCGACATGACTCCCTGATGTCGCTGGCGGTACTTGCTTCGGGCCGCGTCGCCAGGGCTCGCGCGCGGGACTCGGAGCGACCCTGGCGGTCGGCCGGGGGGTCAAGAATACCCGACCTGTCCAGATCCCTGTCAATGGGTGACGGCGCGCGCCCGCGGTGCCGGCGAGACCCGTGCTATCTCAGGAAACCGGGGATCGCAGAGAGCGCTGAGGCGAGGGGACCAAGCAACGCCGGTTCGCGCACGAGGGTGACCACCATGCCGGCGACCAGGAACGGCCCGAACGGGATGTAGGTCTTGAGTCCCGCTCGCCGTGACACGAGCAACAGCGCGCTGACGACCGCCGAGAGGAGGCCTGCCACGAACACCGCAACGAAGATGGCAGGCCAACCGAGTACGAGGCCGATCGGGCCGACCAGGTAGAGGTCACCGAGCGCCACCCCGCCGCGCACCACCAGCCCCAGGATGCCCATGAACGCGACCGCCACGGCGCCTCCGATGAGCGCATCCAGCCATCCGACCGTCGGGTTGAAGGGCACGAACAGCGCGGCGACCACGATGAGCGTGTCGAGCAGCAGGTGGGGCAGCCGCCGCTGCTCCAGATCCGTTGCGGTCAGCACGATGAGCACGGCGAGGATCAGGAGATGGACCGCCAGCGCCCAGGCAGGAAGGGTCGATCGCCAGGCGACGGCTCCACCCGCCACCCCCGCACCGATCGCCAGCAGGCCGGTGCGCAGCCCCGGGCCTCGATGGGAGGCTTCGTCAGCCGGCCAGACGCTTGCCAGCCGCTCCGCGGCGGCGCCGATAGCGGCGAAGGCGATGCCCACCAGCAGCGCTGCGATCGTCAACGCCCCGTCGGTCTCCCGCTGCCGCGCCGCACGGCCCGATCAGGCCCGCGCAAAGTCGCGTGCCAGGCGGACCAGCGTCGAAACCGTGGTTCCCAGGGACCCCTTGGGGTTGTGCGGCTTGTCGCGGATCAGGTAGGCGGAGCCGCCGATATCGACATGCACCCACGGCACCGTGACGAACTCGGAGAGGAATACCGCGCTCTTGACGAGGGATCCCTCGCGAGAGGCGGAGTTGACGATGTCCGCGTGCGCCGAGTCGAGGGTATCGCGGTACTCGGTCGCGAGCGGCAGTTCCCAGAACCACTCGCCGGTCGCCGCGGCGGCGGCAGCCACCTCGCTCCCCCATTCCCTCGGCCTCGCGAAGTAGGCGCTGATCATGTCCCCCAAGGCGACCGCCACGGCACCGGTCAGGGTCGCCACGTCCACCATGTGGGTCGCGCCCTGCTTCTCGGCCCAGTGCAGGGCGTCGGCCAGGATCAATCGGCCCTCTGCGTCGGTGTTGGTCACCTCGATCGTCTTGCCGTTCATGGCCTTGACCACGTCGCCGGGGCGCTGGGCCGTGCCACTGGGCATGTTCTCGACCATCGGCGCAACGGCCATGAGCGGTGTCTCTGGCGCGATGCGTGCCACCGTGCGGGCCGCTGCCAGCACAGCCGCTGCTCCGGCCTTGTCGTGCTTCATCTCCTCCATCCGCTCGGGATCCTTGAGGCTGATCCCGCCCGAGTCGAAGCAGACCCCCTTGCCGACGATCGCCAGCCGGCGGTCGCCGCCCGCCTGCCAGCCGGGCAGCTTCACGGCAATCAGGCGTGGCTCATGGGCCGCACCCATCCCCACACCCAGCAGCGCGCCCATCCCGAGTGCCTGCATCTCGGCCGGACCGAGGACCTCGACCGTGCACCCATCGTCGACCAGGCCGCGCGCGAGCTCCGCCATCGCCTCCGGATACAGGTCGTTGGCGGATCGGTTGGAGAGTTCGCGCGCCCATTCGACACCGTCGCAGATGGCCATTGCGTCGCTGAGCACGCGCTCGTCTGGCGCCTCCTGGCCGATCAGGATCAGCTCCTCGACACTGCGAAGCATGGCCGGCGTGTCGCGCACCCTGCCGTAGTAGGCATAGGGCCGGAAGGTGCCCTGGCTGGCGCCGATCGCGGCCGCCACATATCCATCTGGACCTTCCGCGTCGCGCAGCCAGAAGGCGAGGCTCGTCGCTTCGCGACCCTGCAGCCTGCGAGTGGCCTTCGCTGCGCTGCGCCGCGCCCGCCACGCGCCCCGCCCCCGACGGCCCGAGGCCACGAACAGGATCCGTGCGGCGTTGATCCCCTCGACCTCGACCAGGGCGGTCTCGTCTTCGACCGGGTTGAACTCGCCCCACGTCAGAGTGCGGGTAATGGCGCCACCGGTGGCGGCGTCGAGCTCGGCAAGGTCGGGTGGCGGCTCGCGGTCGTCAAGGTAGATCGGCACGGCCAACACGTCGGCCTGGACCGACGCCGGCTTGCTGCTGTCGGCACGAACACGCATCGATGCTCCTCAGGGTCGTTTCCGATCGGCCCGATTCTGGGTGGCTGGACGCGGATCGGTCGCGCCAGTATAGAGCCGGGTGCTGCGGGCTCAGGACGCTTCGGGCAGCACGGGAACGAGTCCCGAGCGCGCCTCATCGGCATCGTCGGCCACCGTCGCAAGGCGGCGCAATGGTGTCGCGCTGATCGCGGCACCCTCCTCGGAGAGCGTCAGTGCCAGTGCGTTGTCCGCGCCCCGCGCCAGCTCTGCGGCCGCGCCGTATCGTTCACCCGCGGCCTTCACCGCCGCCGGCTCGTCGTTGAGCGTCGCGGTTGCGATGTCGTGCGCCGCATCGAGCAGGCCGAAACTGATCGTCAGCCAGTAACGCAGTAGCGGCGGTCGCTCCTCCCAGTCCTCGAGGAGCCCCAGCGGCGCATCGGCCTTCCCGAGGCTGACCAGCGCGCCAGTCGGATCGTCCCGCTCGAGCTCTGCCAGGGCTTCGGCCAGGGTGTCCACCACCGCCTGCGTGGCGTGGCGTCGTTGAACGAAGAGGGTCGCCGCTGCGGCGCTGGATTGCAGCTGGCCGGCAATCAGCTCCAGGTCGGTCCCCCCGAACGAGAGGATGGGGACGGTCACGGCGGGCTGCATCGCAGCGGCGATGCCGCGCAGCGTCAGCAGCCCGCGTCGGGCGGCATCGGCCTCGTCGCTAGCGCCCGCGAGG
>JBKKBV010000108.1:0-3792 GCA_046713375.1 Candidatus Limnocylindria bacterium | reverse complement strand
GAGGAGTTCCTCAACGAGCGCGGCCTGCTGGCGCGCCTCTTCCGGCCGATGCTGCGCGTCATCCGCAAGAGCTGGCACATGTACCCGCTGGGCTTTCTCTTCGGCCTCGGCTTCGACACCGCGTCGGAGGTGGCGCTGCTCGGTCTGGCGGCGACCTCCGGCGCCAATCACGTCCCGATCGGCTTCATCCTGGTCCTGCCCGCCCTCTTCGCGGCCGGCATGTCCCTGGTCGACGCCACCGACGGGGTGCTGATGTTGGGCGCCTACGGCTGGGCCTATGTAAAGCCGATCCGCAAGCTCTACTACAACCTGAACATCACCCTCGTGTCGGTGCTGATCGCCTTCGCCATCGGCGGGATCCAGGTCGTATCGATCGTGGCGGAGCGCTTCACGCTGCACGGTGGCCTCTGGGATTTCGCGCGCGAACTTGATTTCGGGATCATCGGCTTCGCGATCGTCGCCATCTTCGTCGTCAGCTGGACGGCCTCCACACTGATCTACCGCTGGAAGCGCTACGACTCGCTGCCGATCACAACCGCTTCGGGGACCGACGCCTAGACCCGATTGCGCGTGCCGGGGGGCGGTGCTATCGTCCGCCGCCTGATGATGGACCCCGCCCCGCACGCTTCGCCGCACGCGTCGTCGCCCCGGGCGCCCCATCGCTCCCGCGCCGAGCGCCGCGCAGCCGCCCTGCGCAGCGAAGGCGCAGCGACTGCCGCCCTCAACGTCCTTGGCCAGAAGTGGGTAATGCGCATCGTGCGGGTCCTTGGGGAGCGAACGCAGCGCTTCTGCGAGCTGCAGGACGCACTCGGCGGTGCCAACTCGGCAACCCTCTCGCAGCGCCTCAAGCTGCTCGAGGACGAGGGCCTGGTGGACCGCACCATGGTCTCCGAGGTGCCGCCGTGGGTCGAGTACTCGCTCACCACCAAGGGATCGGACTTGCGTCGCGCGATCGTGGGGATCGACCGCTGGGCCGATCGCTGGGCAGCCAACCAATGAGCCATCCGGTCGCGGAGGAGCGACCCGTCGAGCACGGCGACGCCCTCAATCTCATCCGCTCAGCGATCGCTGAGGCACCGGGCACCGAGGCTGCCGCCCAACGAGCCGTTGAGCTGCTGCACAACCGCTTCGCCCACTACGACTGGGTCGGCATCTACTGGCTCGACCCGAACGGCACCGAGCTGGTGCTGGGGCCGTGGATCGGTCCGGAGGCGACCGAGCACACCCGCATCCCGATCGGTGTGGGGATCTGCGGAGCCGCCGCGGCATCGGGCCAGACGGTCATCGTCGACGACGTGAATGCCGATCCCCGGTACCTCGCCTGCTTCAGCACCACGCGCAGCGAGATCGTGGTCCCGATCTTCGCCGATGGGCAGGTGGTCGGCGAGATCGACATCGACGGCGACGACCTGGCGGCCTACGACCAGACCGATGCGAATTTTCTGGAGGAGATCGCCGCTCTCCTGGCTCCCCTTCGACCGAGGGATGCCTAGCCGCGTAACCCGCGGCGTATCGGAGATGAATGGCCACCCCTGACCGATCCTCCGATCCGCGCGCCCGCTTCGAGACGATCTACGACGAGAATGTCACCCCCATCCATCGGTTCATCTACGCGCGGGTGGGCAACCGTCGGGATGCCGAGGACCTGACCGGGCAGGTGTTCATGCGCGCCGTCGAGCAGCTCGACGTCAACCGGCCCGCGCCGCAGATCTCCGCCTGGCTGTATCGCGTCGCGCAGAACGCGGTGGCCGATTATTGGCGCGCCTTCTACCGGCTGCCGCAGATCGGCGTCGAGCAAGTGGCCGGCGCTTGGGAACCGGTCACGCCCCAGCCGGACCCGCAGGCCGACGCCGATGCCGACCGCGCCGCGTCGGCGGTGCGGGGCCTCCTGAAGCGACTGCCGGAGCAGTACGCGCGGGTCCTCGAGCTGCGCTTCCTGCATCGCCTGTCGGTGGCGGAGACCGCCGGCCGGATGGGGATCAGCCACGGCAACGCCAAGGTCCTGCAGTACCGCGCCCTGCGCAAGGCGGCGCTCCTGGTCGAGACCGATGGCTGACGAGCGCGACGGGGCGCCAGAGGCGCTCGACCGCTACATCGACACGCTGCTCGAGGGTGGGCGTCCCGCCCCCGACGGCCTGGTTGACGATGAGGCGCCCACGGCCCGCCTGGCCGCCGAGTTGGCCGCCGCGGGGGAGCCCACGCGCGGCATTCCGGATCCTGCATTCGTCGAGCAGCTGCGGCTGCGGATGCGCGACGCGGACGCCGGGATCTCCTCGGTCCAGGGCTGGACCCTCCCGGCAGGTGCGCAGCTTCGGCGCATCCGGCTGACCCGGCGCGACCTGCTGCGGGTCGGGCTGGGTGCCGCGGCGGGGCTGGCGGCTGGCGCTGGCGCCATCTCGATCCTGCGACCCTCCACCCCGGCGCCACTCACCGGCAACGGCCGTCCGCTGGTGCGCGACGGGGAGTGGGTCGCGGTCGCCACCCTGGCCGATCTGCCGCGGGGTGCTGTAGTCCGCTTCAGCACCGTCGCCTTCGACGGCTTCGTCGTCAACGACGCCGGGACCATCCGCGCCCTCAGCTCGGTCTGCACCCACCTGGGGTGCACCCTTTCCTATCGGCCGGAGTGGCAGGACCTGCGCTGCCCCTGCCATGGCGCCAGCTTCAACCTGGCGGGGGAGCTCGCCAACGGGAGCAGCGGATGGTCCGGCGGCAGGGGTTATGCCGGCGACACCCGAGCCTACCCGATCGACCTGCCGCCGCTGGTGCGCCCAAAGGTGAAGGTCTCGGGCGACAGCGTCCTCGTCTGGACGGCGAAGGCCTAGCCGGTCACTACCTGGATCAGGTAGCTGACGATGTACGGCACCGCCAGCGCCACCACCACCGCGGTCAGCGCCAGCCCGATGTAGGCGAGCATGCGCAGGTTCGGCGGGGCGGGCCGCTTGGGCGGGGGCGTTGTACGACGCGCCAGGTGCGATGGCCGCTTCGGTGGCTGGTGCTCGTATGGGTGCGGATGCGTCTGGCTCATGTCACCTCTCAGCCTAGTCGCTCGATACCGGCCACGATCTCCCGAAGTCGCGCGTGGCGCGTCTCGCGTTCCGCGGCGTATCGCTCGATCGCGGCAAGGATGTGCTCCGGCCCCAGGTGTGCCTCGTCCATCACCTCGTCGACGGTGCCGCCGGTGCGCCAGCGGTTGTCGAAGTCCGATGAGAGCGAGTACTCCTTGGCGACGGGGCCTTCGACGAAATCGGTCATCAGCTTGAACGCCCGATTGGTGATGGCCATCCCGCTCCACTTGTCCGAATCGGAACGGATGCTCGCCTGGTAGGCCGCATCCTGGCGACGGAAGAGCTGCGGGGAGATGCACGCCACGATCCGAACGTTGATCCCGCGAGCATCCAGCTCCGGCAGCGCTTTCACCACGTTGGCGGTCGTCACCGTGCCCTGCACGTAGACCGTGCCTGCCGATGGCGTGCCGGCAGCCACGTCGCGGATCAGGTACGCCCCGCGCGCCGCATCGAAGTGCGACGCCATGCCCAGCGCCGCGCGGTCGGGGATCTCGACGGTGGGACGGGTGAGGTGCAGGGCGATGATCGGCACATCGGTCGCCAGCGCCGCGGCCAGCACGACCGGCACCTCGTTGTGTTCCCAGGGGTGCAGGTCAATGACGTGCCCCTCAGGGAAGAGCTGTGTGACGCCGGTCTCGTAGATGCCGAAGTGCGTGCGCGAGTCCTCGGCCGTCTCCGGTCCGGAGTGCCCGGCCACCCAGATCACCCTGCCGACCTTCAGCTCGCA
>JBKKBV010000107.1:0-3775 GCA_046713375.1 Candidatus Limnocylindria bacterium | reverse complement strand
CATAGGTCGGAGCCTCGGCTGCCAGCCGACGCCAGCCACCCGGGGCCGTCAGGCCCGGTGCCTCCTCGTCGAGCAGCATGGAGGTCAGCTCGGGGACGAGCCCGATCAGCCGGGTGCCCACCGCCTCCGGCGTGGCCAGGCACGCGAGGCCGACCCCCGCGCGAATGGCGCCGAGCCCCGCCAGGAGTGCGGCACCTGCGTACTCCAGCGAGCCGGCAACGATGAGCAGCCTCCCGAAGGTGCCCTTGTGCGCGCGTGATGGGCGGACCGGGAGGACCTTGGCGACCCACTCCGGGGTCAGACCGACGACCTCCATCGGCCTAGGCGTCCGGTGCGCGATGCGCCACCGCCACCGCCACCGCCATGTGCCGTTCGTGCGAAATGGTCACGCTCACGTCTTCGAGCCCCAGCGCGGCCGCCCGGGCCGCGGCTCGTGCGTGCAGGTAGACCTGCGGGGCGCCGGCCCAGTTGGGCAGGATCTCGATCTCCCGCCAGCCGACGCCGCGAACGCCAAGGCCCAGCACCTTGCTGATGGCTTCCTTGGCGGCCCAGCGGCCGGCGATGCGCTCGGCCTTCGCTCCACAGTAGCGAGCCTCACCGTCGGTCAGGACCCGCTCACGGAAGCGATCGGGGAAGCGGCCAAGGGTCGAGATGATGCGATCGATGTCGATCAGGTCGACACCGATCTCGTGGCGACTCATCGCGGCTCGGTGGCGGCTATTCGACCGTGACCGACTTCGCCAGGTTGCGAGGCTGGTCGACGTCCGCGCCGCGCGCGACGGCCACCTCGTAGGCAAGCAGCTGAAGAGGCACGATCGCGATCACCGGCGCCATCTCCTCCGGCGTCTCCGGGATGTACAGCACGTCCTGCGCGTACCGATCGATCATCTCGTCCCCGATCGTCGCGACCGCGACGACCGGCGCCTCACGGGCATGCACCTCGGCGACGTTGCTCACCACCTTGTCATAGGTGGCGCTCTTGTTCGCAACGGCCACCAGCGGAGTGTGCGGGTCCAGCAGCGCGATCGGGCCGTGCTTCAGCTCGCCTGCCGCATATCCCTCGGCGTGGACATACGAAAGCTCCTTGAGCTTCAGCGCACCCTCCATGGCGACCGGGAATCCCAGCGCCCGACCGACGAACATCACGTCGCGCACGCCGCCCCAGCGCCTGGCCAGTTTCTTCACCTGGGGAGCGAGCTTGAGCACCTCGGCCGCTTGTCCAGGGAGGTCGCGCAGCGCCAGCCCAAACGAGCGACGGCGGCGGTCGCTCAGCGTGCCTCGCAGCTGCGCCAGGTGGAGCGCGATCATCTCGAGCACCACAACCTGCGTCACGAAGGCCTTGGTCGACGCCACGGCCACCTCCGGCCCGGCCTGGAGGTAGCAGACCGCATCCGCCTCGCGGGTGAGCGCGCTGCCGACGACGTTGGTGACGACCAAGATCACCGCACCCCGCTCCGAGGCGAGCTTCTGTGGTGCCAGGGTGTCGGCCGTCTCGCCCGACTGGCTGACGCTGATGACGAGCGTTCGGTCATCGATGGGGGGCGGCGAGTACCGCATCTCGGAGCCGATCTGGCCGTTCGCCGGCAGCCCGGCCCAGCTCTGAATGAGGTGCGCCCCAACCTCCCCGGCGTAGCGGGCCGTTCCGCAGCCGACCACGTACACCCGCTCAATACGACGCAGCTTGTCCTCGATCGCATCCAGCTCGGGGAGCTTCACGTTGCCGGCCTGATCGACCCGGCCGCGCAGGGCCTCGCCAATTGCGTGTGGCTGCTCGTAGATCTCCTTGAGGGTGAAATGCGGGAAGCCGCCCTTCTCAGCCGCATCAATGCTCCACCGGATCCTCGTGACGGGGCGCTCGACGCGGACGCCGTCCATGCCGATGATGCTGACCCCCTCCGGCGTCACGTCCGCGATATCGCCCTCGTCCAGGATGACGATGTTCTTGGTGTGCTCCAGGATCGCCGGCACATCGCTGGCCAGGAATGCCTCGCCATTCCCGAGCCCAACGATCAGCGGCACGTTCAGGCGGGCGCCGACGATGCGGTTGGGCTGGTCAAGGTGCATCACGCCGATGGCGTACGCCCCGCGCACCTCACCCAGCGCATCGCGAACCGCTTCGACCAGGTCGCCGTGGTAGCGCTCCTCGATCAGGTGGGCGAGGACTTCGGTGTCCGTCTCCGAGGTGAACCGATGGCCAGCAGCCAGCAGCCGCTCCTTGATCTCGCCGTAATTCTCGATGATCCCGTTGTGGATCAGGGCCAGGCGACCGCTGCAGTCACGATGTGGGTGGGCGTTGGCGTCATTCGGGCGGCCGTGGGTGGCCCAGCGGGTGTGGGCGATTCCGGGGTGCCCGGCTGGGGCATCGCCGTTGAGGTGTTCGGTCAGGTTGGAGAGCTTGCCCGCCTTCTTCTCGACGAACATCTCGCCCGCGTCGGTGACGACCGCCAATCCGGCCGAGTCGTAGCCCCGGTACTCGAGCCGGCGGAGCCCCTCCAGCAGGATCGGCGCCGCGTCACGCGGGCCGACGTACCCGACGATGCCGCACATGGCTTTGGTGACTCCTAGTTCAATCTGGCACGCGCGAGCTCGGACAGCTCCCGTGCAATCTGGTTGATCTCGTCAGCGTCCTCGCCCTCGACCATGATCCGGATCTTTGGCTCCGTCCCGGAGGGTCGCACCAGGATCCGTCCACGCGCGCCGAGGCGGGCGTCGGCGTCTGCCACCGCCACCGCGAACTCCGGATCAACCTCCCACTGGTCCCGATGGCGGACGGCCGAGTTTATCACCACCTGTGGGATCATCTGGATCTGGGCGGCTGCCTCGGCCAGCGTGGCGCCGGTGTCACGCAGCGTTCGGAGCAGCTGGATGCCGGTGAGGATCCCGTCCCCGGTCACCGCCAGGTCGCGGAAGATGATGTGCCCCGACTGCTCGCCCCCCAGTGACGCATCGGCCCGCTCCATTGCCTCGAAGACATGTCGGTCACCGACCGGAGTCCTGATCACGCGCCCTCCGGCGGCGACCATGGCGCGGTCGAGGCCGCCGTTGCTCATCACGGTCGTGACCAGGATCCGGTTGCGCAGCGTCCCGTCGGCCAACCGCGCAAGGGCGCAGATCCCCATCAGCGCGTCGCCGTCGACGATCGAGCCACGGTCATCGACAGCGATCAGCCGATCCGCGTCGCCGTCGAAGGCCAACCCCATCTCGAGGCTTCCGGCCAGCACGGCGGCGGCCAGCGCCTGCGGTTGGGTCGAGCCGGAGCGGAGGTTGATGTTCGTCCCGTCGGGGGACGCCGACAGCACGGTCACGCTCGCCCCGAGCTCGCGAAACAGGTCGGGAGCGATTGCCGCAGCCGAGCCATTGGCACAGTCGATCCCGATGCGCCGCCCGCGCAACAGATCCCCCGCCTCCGCGACCAGCGAGCCGCGGTAGGCCTCGATCGGCCGTGGGTCGCGCGTGATTCGACCGATCTGCCGATTCCCCATTCCGGGGAGCGACTCGGCCTGGAAGAGGAGGCGCTCGAGCTCCTCTTCGACCTCGTCGTCGATCTTCCGTCCGCCGGACAGGACCTTCAGCCCGTTGTCATCGGCCGGGTTGTGGGAGGCGGAGACCATGATCCCGGCGGCGTATTCGCCGCTCGCGGCGGCATGAGCCAGGCACGGTGTGGTCACCACGCCGAGCTGAATGGCGTCCGCCCCGACCGAGGCGAGGCCCGACGAGACGGCCGCCACCAGCATGTCTCCGGACCGGCGGGTGTCCTGGCCGATCACCACACGAC
>JBKKBV010000106.1:0-3075 GCA_046713375.1 Candidatus Limnocylindria bacterium | reverse complement strand
TATGCGCAGGGCTTCGGCCCGATCGTCGCATCGTCCGAGCTGCTGTGCTATGTCTCACAGACTGGCCGCGGCCAGATGCTGATGGGCGCCGAGTTCGACTCGCAGCCGAGCTATTCGATGCAGTCGTCGTATGAATTCCTGCAGACCGTGTCGACCAGGATGATCCACATGCTCCCGTTCCTGCGGAACCTGCGGATCCTGCGACAGTGGGCCGGCATCTGTGACATCAGCCCCGATTACTCGCCGATCATGGGCTTCACCGGGGTGGATGGCTTCCTCATCACCACCGGGTGGGGGACGTGGGGCTTCAAGGCAATCCCGGCCGGCGGCGAGGCGATGGCCGAGCTGATCGCCACCGGGGTCACTCCGAAGCTGATCGCCGCCTTCGGCCTCGCTCGCTTCGCCGCCGACCACGCCATGGCCGACCAGGGCTCGGCGGGGACGCGCTGATGCTGTGGATCACCTGCCCCACCTGCGGCGAGCGCCCGGTCAGCGAGTTCCGCTTCGGAGGCGAACTGCCGCACGTGCCCGATTCGATAACCGATCCCGACGCTCGCAACCTCGACTGGGTCTGGATGCAGAACAACGTCGACGGGATCACCACCGAGCGCTGGTTCCACGCCGCCGGCTGCCGCCGCTGGCTGACCCTGCGGCGGAACACCAGCACGGACCGAGTGGTCTAGTGCTTCGTGGTCTCAGCCTCTTCGGGGCGCTGCACTCGCGCAGTGCTCGCCTGCGAGAGCGCCGAGCCGAGCCCGGCAGCCATTCCGGGACTCAATCGCACTCGCGCCACGATTGAACGTGGTTCCTCGTGCACCCCGGGCTCCCCGGTTGGTTCGGATCGGGTCAGCGTCAGCGTGACAGCGAGCGGGTTGGCTGAGATCGAGAAGCCGTCGGCGAATACATCTGGATGGTCGGCCATGGCATCACCTTCGAGGACTGGGTGCTGACAGCCTAGTCCAGCCGCTTGACATGTGACCAGCGACTATCGAATACTACGCGCGACGTAGTACCTGCCGCGTAGCACGAGGCACCCTTGTCAGACCGGTCTGCCAGCTCCGATCCCGGATTCCTTCTGCTGGTCAGTCTTTCCGGCGGCCCCAAGCATGGGCACGCCATGCTCCTGGACGTGGCGTCGTTCGCCGGGGTGCGCCTTGGCCCGGGGACGCTCTACGGCGCCCTCTCCAGGCTCGAAGAGGATGGGCTCGTCGAGGCGCTTCCGATGGAGGGGCGCCGCCGCCCCTACCGCCTGACCGATAGCGGCCTGGCCGCTCTCCGCGGGCGGCTCACCGGCCTGAACGCTGCCGTCAGCATCGGCCTGACTCGAGTGGGCAACCGATGAAGCGGATCCTTCGCCTCTACCCGTCGGCCTGGCGGCGGCGCTATGGGGCCGAGCTCAGCGACCTGCTGGAGGAGATGCCTTCCACGCCTTCCAACACCATCGATCTGCTGCGCGGCGCGATCACCCTGCACATCCGCGCGTTCGCGCAACGGCTTGCGCCGCGGCTGGCAGCTGCCGGAGGACCGCCGATGCCAAGCCATGCCCTCCAACGCCATCCCACCGTGACCGCCCTTGTCGCGGCCCTGATCGTGGCGCCGACGGCGATCTTCGTGACCCTCTCGTTCCTGGCCTACCAGCTCGAGCTGCCGGGCATGCAGGCCTGGCTCCAGCCGTTCATGGATCGCCTGGCGCTGGCTCCTCGTATCGTCGACCTCCTGCTGGTGGGCGCGCCGTTCCTCGCGTTCCTGCTAGCGGCCCTTCCCTTGATCGGCCTGCGACTGGAGCGCGTGGATGGCGAGCTGCGAGTCACCCTGGCCTTGCGCGCACGCACGCTGAACCTCCTCGTCCTGACCGCGTGCGTGGTGGTCGGTGGCTTCCTGGTCAACTACCTCCTGGCCGAGTTCCTGTTCGTGGCACGCTAGGAGCGATCCTCGATCTCCCAGGCGTGGTCGAGGGCATGCCAGGCGGAGCGGCGCACGTAGAAGCGGGGCGACCACGGCCGCTTCGTCTGCCTTGGGTCGGCGACCGGCTTGCCTTGCGCCCGCGCGACGAGCGCCTCGGAAGCGGTCGCGCGAATGGCGGCCATGCGGTCTGCGATGTCGGCGTCGGGGGGCCGACTGCCGAGCATGGCGAGATACCCTTCCTCCGCCCCCAGGATGTGATCCCGCATCTTGGGCAGGTCGCGTCCGCCGCCTCGCGGTCCCTTGCGGAGCTCAACCTTGCCCTTCGCCGCCTTTCCCCACGCAGCGTCGAAGGCCTCCCAGCTCGCCTCCAGGATGGCCGACTGCCGTTTCAGCTCCTTCGCATCGACGCGCCGGTCGTCAGCATCGGGCGCGATGCCGGGAGCCCCAAACTCGGTGGTGGCATTGCCCGTCAGCCGTTCCACGACGTCGAGGTCCTCGACGGCCGAAGGCCGCTCGAAGCCGGACCGGGAGGCGGCAATGACCTTCGCGTAGCGGTCGGCGTATGCCACCAGCGCCTCGAGCGCTTCGTCGGGGGTCTTACCGGAGCGGCACCAACCGGGCCAATCGATGGCGCCCGCGAAGGTCCGCTTGCGCGTGACCTCGAGGTACACCGGGATGCGGCCGGTCATGCCTCCCAGGTCTCCCCTGGGTCGAGGGCCACCACCTGTGCATCGGTCGCTGCCTGGAGCTGGGCAGGGGTGCCGGCCAGGGCCGGGAAGGTGGCGTAATGCACCGGGATGACCACCTTTGCGCCGATGAGGGCCACGGCCCGCGCGGCATCGGCCGGACCCATCGTGTAATGCCCGCCGATCGGCAGCACGGTGATGGACGGTGCCCATCGGTCCCGGACCAGTGCCATGTCGCCGAACAGGTCCGTGTCGCCGGTGTGGTAGACGCGGGTGCCGTCTTCGAACTCGAGCAGCCAGCCCCAGCAGCCGAGGTCGCGGGTGACAGGGGCGTCACCGCCAGTGATCGTAACGCCGCCGGTGTGCTCGGCGTGGACCATGGTGAGGCCGATGCCGGCGGCCTCGAAACGGCCGCCCTTGTTCATGCCCACCGCCTCCACCCCTCGGCTTGCCAGGTAGAGGCTCATCTCGTGCGAGCCGACGA
>JBKKBV010000105.1:0-2862 GCA_046713375.1 Candidatus Limnocylindria bacterium | reverse complement strand
GACCGCGATCGACACGGCGACCACGATGAGCGTGAGGTTGACGACCGTCTGGCGCGTTGGCCAGGCGACCTTCTTCAACTCGGACCAGGCCTCGGAGAGGTACTGGCGAATGCCGCGAAACACGATGCCTTCAGCTCGCTCCTGCTGTGATGGTTCTCGATTGACCGATGAAGCTGGCAGGGGCGACAGGACTTGAACCTGCAACCGCTGGTTTTGGAGACCAGTGCTCTACCAAATTGAGCTACACCCCTACCGACGCGCTCTGCCTATTTCGTCTCCCGGTGCAGCGTGTGCTGACGGCATCGCGGGCAGAACTTGTTGAGCTCCATCCGGCCGGGGTCGTTTCGCTTGTTCTTGCGGGTGCTGTATGTGCGCTCCTTGCAGGTCGTGCACGCCAGCGAGATGACGGGTCGATTTTCGGCCTTGGCCACGGTGCGATGTCCTCGTCAGTCGCCCGTCGCCGCCCACGCCAAATAAGGGGCTGGTCACCGGGGGAAAGCGCGCTGATTCTAGGCTGGCTCAGAGGCCGATGTCAACGCGACCGGGAGGACTGTGTCCCGGAACGCTCACTAGACTGTCGCCTGGAGGACCCACCAGGACCGATGAACGAGACGAGCCAGCCCGCCCAGGACCTCGCGCGCATCATCGACGCGGCGCGGCGCATGGGCGTCGAGCTGGACGAGCCCGAAGCGCTCCGCTGGCTGAGCGCCATGGCCGCCGATGCCGGGGGGGATATCGTCCTCGATGCCGGGAGCGGCGTCTTCGGACATCGGGTCAGCATGCTCGACTTCTCCCCCGCCAACCTCGCCCACTTCCGGGCGGTGGGGCGGATCGTCGGCTTCGAGGATCGGCCGGGCGTCGAGACGGCACTCGCCCTATCGGGATCGGCTGCGCAGTCCAAGATCCAGACCAACCCGGGCGACTGCGACTACTTCGAGCGTATCAATATCCATGCGCCGACCCGCGACGACGCCTGCCACGTACTCGCGGGCCTGATCCGGGACAAGGTACTCGCGACCGAGCGAGGCGAGACGTATCGGCTGATCGAGGTCAAGTTCGGCTCGGCTCCGCGCGAGCTGCTGCATGCAGGTAGGCCGCTGGCGCGCGGCGGCGCCATCAGCTGGACCCCGGCCGAGGTGCGGCGCGGGCAGATCGATGCGACGACGCCCGACGGCGAGCCGTCGCCCCTGACCTGGGACGAGCTGGCGCTGGACCCGGGCTGGTGCAAGCTCGACTGGGTGGTGGCTGATCCGGCGCACGGCACGCTTGCCAACGCCAGCAACATGCTGGACGCCACCTGGGAGGCGCCCGACGGATCGATCACACCGCTTGACGGGCACCTCGACGGCTACTTCCAGGAGGTCTACCTGGAGGCAGATTCGATCCCGATCTTCTCGAAGGTGGTCCGCAACGCTACGCCGGACGCGCTGGACGACTATGTGGCGCAGCTCGAGCACGAGGTCGTCAAGTACGTCACCCAGGAGCTCAACTACGGCAAGGCCGCCAAGCGCATGTACAACGTCTTCCGCCTGACGGGCCGCTACATGGGGACGCCGTCTACCTGCCGCGAACTGTTCGACGAGCCGGCGGCCCTCCTCTACCAGGTCTGGTCGCTGGTCTGCACCATCGACGATGCGGTGAATCCCGATGAACCGACCACCATGCGCGAGGCGTGCACCCAGGCCGATGCGCTGATCACCAGCGTGGCGAGCGTGCTGGACGGCGCTGAGGAGACGGAGATCGTGCGGACGCTCGTCCGGCTGCGCGGGCATCTCGAGACGGACGACCATGGGACGGCGTTGAGCACCGATGCAGAGGCGGCGCGCGGCCTCCTGAAGAACCTGGTCAACACCTTCTTCCACGACCGCCTGGTCGCGGTCCCGACCATCAGCGCCTACATCGGCCGCCTTCAGGCCGAGTTCGGAGAGGACGCCGCCGCCGCGCGTTGATCAGGCCGGCGCGGCACCCGGCGGCTCGGCCTGCTTGCGTCGCACCAGCACGACCCGGGTGAACGGCAGCCGGATGTCGCTGAAGACCTCGATGCTGATCAGGAAGCCGGCGAAGATGAACACGATCCCCAGCAGCTCGCCCAGGAAAAAGCTCCAGGTGATGCCGAAGCGGTTGAGGCCGCTGGTCAAACCGGGGATGAACCCGCCGAGTGCGATCAGCAGCGTGGCCGGCACGCGCGAGTTGAGGGTTCCGGCTCGGAAGGCCACCACGGCCCCGGGGATCGAGGCGACGAAATTCACCACCACCGTGATCGCACGACCGATGGCGCCGATGACGGGCGGACCTCCGTCGACGCGCAGCAGACGGCGCTTGGGCATGAAGATGTAGGCCGAGTAGACGGCGCCGAAGACGAGGGCGAATGCCCCGGTGATGTTGAACGGCGGGGTCAGGATTCGCAGCTCACTGGGGAAGGCCGAGCCGATCGGGACGAGCGTTTCGGGGTCGAGGGCGTAGCCGGGGGCAGGGAGCGGGACCGTCAGCACCTGCACGGTCACGATCGCCGAGGCGACCAGCAGAATCGACGCCGTGGCATGGGCAACCCAGCGCCGGTCGAGGCGCGTCACGACGGCGAGCACGATCGCCCCGATGGTCGAGAAGGCGATGACGCCAACCAGCGCGCCAGGGGCGACCGGCACGCCCTCCTTGGCACGCGCCGCAGCGGCCAGGATGCTGAACAGCCCGCCGGCGAAGAGGCTGAAGGCCACGAAGTAGCCGAACCGAGTGCGGTTGAGCAGGAAGACGGTGCCGAGCCCGAGGTAGGCGGCCACCCCGAAAGCGCCGATCAGGTACCAGGCCCGATAGAGCGGCTCGCTCCAGCCCCACGCGCTCCCGAGGAACTCGGTCCCGGCGCTG
>JBKKBV010000104.1:0-8419 GCA_046713375.1 Candidatus Limnocylindria bacterium | reverse complement strand
CCGTCTTGAGCTTGACGAACAGCTCGGTGTACATGCGAATGTTCCGCACCTTGCCGCCCCACATCGCGCCGTCCTTGCCGTAGGCGCCCACGCCCCCATGGCTCCAGGCCGAGTTCAGGATGTTGGCGCGGTGACCCGAGGAGGCCATGAACCCTTCGTGGATCTTGATCGGTGAGTCGGCGTCCGAGAAGCCGTTGTTGTAGCCGATGTTCTCGCCGCCCGAGGACCAGCTCAGGCCATTGGTGTCGTACCAGTGATAGACCTGATAACTGGTGCCCTTGATGGTGTGGCTGAAGTAATCATTGTCGACCATGTCCTTGCTGCGCCAGCGCGCCAGGCTGACGAGCGTGTTGTGGTTGATGAGCGGGGCTAGGCCGTTGTTGGTGCGAGCGCCGTTGAGCAGCTGCCACAGCGTCGCCTCGGCGGAAGACTGGTCCCAGCCGGTGGTGGGCTGCGGGGTCCAGGCAAACAGCGCGGCGCCCATGAGGGCGATTCCGGAGAGGGCGATGGCACGCGCCATGACGCGGCGTGGCGCTCGTCTGGGCATATCGGTGGACATGCAAGGAGTCTGGCGGGGTGTCCCGGGAAGGTCTGTAGTGCGGTCGTCCCGGCGGTCCTGCATGACCTATGGGCCGCCCAGGGACGCTGGCGAGTAGGACCTTAGGTGGTGCAGCGGGGCACCAGCGGTGAGCTGGGGTGGCCTACGGGGGTCGAACCCGTAACCTTCGGATCCACAATCCGATGCTCTGCCGGTTGAGCTAAGGCCACCAAGGGACGCATGGAGCGGGCGGAGGGGGCCGGATTCTCCCACGCGCTCGAGATGAGCGTCAAACCTAGCGGCGGCTCATCCCCCGAAGCACGAGAAGCACGAAGGCCGAGCCCACTATCGCGATCAGGAGGGCGCCGAGGAAGCCACCGGCCCGGCTCTGGTCCAGGACCTGCGTCCAGAACCAACCACCAATGAGCGCGCCGACGATCCCGAGCAGGGTGGTACCGAGGCAGCCGATCCGACCTCGGTCCGGGACGAACCAGCCGGCGACCGCACCGGCCAGGAACCCGATGACGACCCATCCAATGAGATCCACGTTCTGCGGCATGGCCTGAATCCTACGACGCGGAGGGGGAGACCGGCCGCGTGAAATCCACAACCACGGCGCCGTTGCTGACCGTGGTGGGGAAGGCAAGGAGCGCGGGGTCGGCCGGATCGATCGGGACCCCGTCAAAGGTCCAGGTGTCCCCGGCGCAGTCGACCACGCGATCGGCCCCCAGGGTCAGGCCGCAGTCGTTTGTCGGGCTCCAGGCGTCGACCACGGCGAACGCGTCCGTCCCGACGAGCGAGACCACGACGGTCAGGCCAACCGCCTCGTTGCGGTGCACCTCGCCGGGCAGGTCGTGCGACTCGTTCAGGACGATCTCGACCAGCGCTGGGCCGCCGTTGCGGATCGCGGCCGCGGAGGCAACCGTGTAGTTCGAGTCGCCAAGCGGCGGTGCGAAACTGAAGATGAAGGGGCGCACCAGCAGCAGCAGGCCGCCAACCGCCGCCGCCGCCAGAAGGCCCGCCACCAGGGAACGACGCACGGGGAGGGGATCCCGGCGATCCATCGGTCAGGTGAGGCGGGTCAGGATCGACTCGCGGTCGAAGGCCCATGACCCGATCAGGAGAGTGAGCCCCACCAGGCCGGCCACCAGCAGGTCGCCGATCAGCACCTGCTGCATCGAGAAGGTGGCGTTCCCACCAAAGAATTGGGCCACGGCGATGGCGATGATCGGGATCACCACGAAGCCGCCGATCTGCTGCGCCGTCCGCGGGTCGTTGACTCGGCTGCTGATCACGATCCCCAACAGCACGCTCAGGAGGCAGATGAGCGGCACCAGCGTGAGCATGGCCGTGATCCACACCTCGCTGAACACGAATCGGGTGAGTCGCGGGTCGGCGATCAGGCCGTTGACCAAGCCATAGCCAATGAAGACCAGCCAGGTGGCGGTGATCGCCGGCAGCGCGGCGGCGATCGTCTTGCCGGTCAGCAGCTCCGACACCTCCAGCGGGGTCGCCAGCTGCGGCTCCAGCGAGCGCGCCACCTTCTCGCCGATCACCGATTGGGTTGCGATCGCCATCGGCACCATGGCCGGGACCAGCAGGAAGTAGGCCATGAAGTTGGTGACGATGAAGGCCTGGGCGGCCAGCTTGGCCGGGATGTTCGGGAAGTTGGAGATGTACTGCTCGATCTGACCCAGCTGGTTGGGATCCAGGTCGCGAGCCTCGATGAACGCGACCAGGCCGGTGGGGATGGCGGCGAAGACGAGCGCCGGAAACGCCACCGCGCCCAGGAGCAGGCGGTTGCTGAGCAGGTCGCGCCACTCCTTGCTGAAGACGGCCCACACATACCCGAGCCTCATCGGTCGGTGTCCCGTTCGCCGATCTCGCCCACCAGCGCCAGGTAGGCCTCCTCCAGGGTCTGCGCGTCCTCCACCACCGAGGTGATGCGCGCTCCCGCGCCGACCAGCTCGGCGACCAGGTCCGGGGTCTCGCGCGGCGGATCGGCCAGCTCCACCACCAGCGTGCTGTCCTTCGCCTGCACGCCGCTCACGTACGGCAGGTCAGCCAGGCGGCCGATGAACGACTCCGGACCTCGAGCCCCATTCAGCTCCACGCGGACCGTCGCGGTCCGCCCGTGACGCCGCAGGGCGGCCGGGGTGTCCACGCGCAGAAGCGTGCCGCGCATGATTCCGATCCGGTCGCAGAGTCGCTCCGCCTCGTCCAGGTTGTGGGTGCAGACCACGATCGAGCGGCCCAGGGCACGCAGCCCGGCGATGAAGTCGCGAACCGTCTTGGCGGCCGAAGGGTCGAGGCCGCTGGTGGGCTCGTCCAGGTAGATGACCTCGGGTTCGTGCAGCAGCGCACGGGCGATGGCCACCTTCTGGCGCATCCCCTTGCTGAAGCCGCTGACCCGAAGATCCGCATACTCGCTCATCTCGACGACGCCGAGATAGCGTTCCACCGCCTCCCGCAGTCGAGCGCCACGCAGGCCGTAGAGGCGCCCGTAGTAGGCCAGGTTCTGGCGCGCCGTCAGCTTCTCGTGCAGGCCGGGGCTCTCGGTCAGGATGCCGGTGAAGGCGCGGATCTGCTGGGTTGACTCCCCCAGCGGATGGCCGTTGACGATGGCAATGCCGGCGGTCGGCGAGATCAGCCCGGCCAGCATCCGCACCGTGGTCGTCTTGCCGGCGCCGTTCGGCCCGAGGAGGCCGAAGATCTCGCCCTCGCCCACGGTGAAGGACATGTCATGCACCGCGGTGAGCGAGCGGAAATCCTTGCGAAGTCCCTCGACGACGATCATCGGCACTGATGCTAGCGGCTGGCGCCTCCCTCCACCGCCGGACCAATGACGGGTCCCCTCGCTGACCAACGGGTAGCATGCGGGGCATGCCGGAACGGACCCTGAGCAGCCGTCGCGCCTTCACCGGGCGGCTGCTGGCGCTGCGGGTCGACGAGGTCGAGCTGGAATCGGGAGGGCGCGCCACGCGCGAGGTGGTCGAGCATCCGGGAGCGGTGGCGATCCTGGCGTGGGACGGTGAGCGGCTGGCGGCAGTACGCCAATGGCGTCAGGCAGCGGCGGCGGAGCTGCTGGAGATCCCCGCCGGCACCTGCGAGCAGGGCGAGTCGCCCCTTGCCAGCGCGCAGCGCGAGCTGGCCGAGGAGTGCGGCCTGACGGCCACCCGCTGGGAGGAAGGGCCTGCCTTCTACACCGCGCCGGGCTTCTCGACCGAGCTGCTGACCCTCTTCCTGGCAACCGATCTGCACGCGGTCGATGTGGTGCCGCCCGAGGATGAGGCGCTCGAGCAATCGTGGCTCACCCTGGCCGACGCGCTGGCGGCAATCGACGACGGTCGCATCCGCGATGCGAAGTCGCTGGTCGGCATCCTCTGGCTCGCGCGTCGGTAGCACGAGCCGGTGGACCCCGCCGAATCGGCTGACGATGCCGGGCTTCGGTACGTCATCGGCGCCGAGCCGGGCATCACCCGGCGACGGGCCGGCCAGGGCTTCACCTACTTCGATCCCGATGGCCGGCGCGTGAAGGAGCGAGGCAGGCTGGCCTGGATTCGCGGCCTGGCCATCCCGCCGGCCTGGACCGAGGTCTGGATCTGCAGCTCTCGACTCGGTCACTTGCAGGCAACCGGTCGCGACGCGCGGGGCCGCAAGCAGTATCGCTATCACCCGGACTGGCGCGCACAACGCGACGACGTCAAATACGACCGGATGATCGCCTTCGGGGAGGCGCTGCCGCGCATCCGGCGACGGATCGAACGGGATCTGCGACGCGCCGGCCTGCCGCGGGAGCGCGTCCTGGCGGCAGTCGTTCGACTCCTGGAGAAGACCGGGGTGCGGGTCGGCAACGAGGAGTACGCGCGCGACAACAGGTCCTTCGGCCTGACCACCCTGCGCGACCGCCACGCCCGCGTCGGCAGCAAGCGGATCCACTTCCGCTTCCGCGGGAAGGGCGGAAAGGCCTCGGAGGTCGAGATCTCGGATGCCAGGCTGGCGCGCATCGTTGGCCGGTGCCAGGACCTTCCCGGCCAGGAGCTGTTCGCGTACGTGGACGAGACCGGCGAGGTCCGCTCCGTCGGCTCCAGCGATGTCAACGACTACATCCGAGAGATCTCCGGGCACGACTTTACGGCGAAGGACTTCCGCACTTGGACCGGAACGGTGCTGGCGGCGCGGGCGCTGGCAGAGGTCGAGCGGTCCGACTCCGCCGCTGGCGCCAGACGCGACGTGGTGCGCGCGATCGAGCGCGTGGCCGAGTCACTCGGCAACACACCCGCGGTGTCGCGCAAGTCGTACGTGCACCCGACCGTGATCGAGGCATACCTGGACGGAGAGGCGATTCGCCAGCGCTCCGAGGCGGCGGTGCTCGCGCTCCTCCGAAGGCGCTCGCAGGACGGCTAGGACTCCAGGTCGATTCTCTGCAGGCGAAGGTTTTCAGTGCGACCGGGGATCCGCCCGCGCTTGGCGACCGGCTGGCCATCGATCTCCTTCAGGTCGCCGGTGAAGTCGATCGGCGAAGCATCTGAGATGGCCGATCCAACCGCGAACGAGTCGATCGGGGCATCTGCCGCCTTGAAGTAGGCGATGCGATCCAGGTCCAGGCCACCGGAGACCACGATCTTCACGCGCGCGTGACCGGCCAGGTCCAGCCTGGCGCGGACCTCCTTGACCAGGTCGGCGGTGACCCTGCCGCGTTCGGACGGGGTGTCAAGCCGAACGCCCCAAAGCCGGTCGCCCAGGGCATCCGCGACGCGCAGCGACTCCTCGGCTTCGTCCTTGAAGGTGTCGACCAGCACGATGCGCGGTACGTCGGGATCGATGTGCCGATCGAACGCCTGGGCGGCACGGACCGTGTCACCGAAGATGATGATCAGCGCATGCGGCATCGTGCCGGTCGGCGCGAGGCCGGCCAGGCGCGCGCCGGCTGGTGTCGAGGCTCCGACGCACCCACCCACGACCGAGGCGTAGTCCATCTGGTCGGCAACGCTGGGGTGCACGTGCCGGGCACCGAAACCGATGACTGGGATCGGCGCTGCCGCCTCCACGACCTTCCGGGCGGCGGTCGCCCAGCCGGTGCTCTGGGAGAGGATCCCCAGGATCGCGGTCTCGTACAGACCGAACCCCGAGTAGCGAGCGGTAATCCGCATCACCACCTCCTTCGGCCCGATGCTGTCGCCGTCGTGCAGCGACTCGACCAATGGGGCGGGGGCTCCCGCCGGCTGCCCATTGCCGCCAAGGATCGCGCGCAGGTAGGCGAGGGCCTCTTCGGCGCCACACAGGACCGCCTCCTCGCGGGCGAAGATCTCCATCGTCACGACGGGATCCATGCCCTCCGCGGCCAGGATGCGTCGGGCCCGCTCGAAATAGACGTCGGCGGTCTCGCCGGCCAGGACATCGGCGGCAGGGAGGAAGCGAGGCGGCACGATCGCCCGCTTCGGCGTCGTCTCCTCGATGGTCATGGGGCAGCAGTGTAGTGGCTGCCAGAGCGGCGTCGGAGCGTGACCGCCACGGCCAGGCCGAGCACCGCCACCAGCACCGCCGCGGCGGCGAGCCGCACCATGCCATCCGTCGGGGCCTGGTTCAACCGCAGCTCCAGCCGATCAAGGGCCGCCGCCGCCGCATGCAGATCCCCCTTCCCAAAGCTGTCCGCCGCCTCGGCGAGCAACCGCTCCGGATCGTTCGCCAGGAAGAGGCCCACGGCATCCAGCGGGCCACGCGGTGCCAGCATGCGCGCCTGGAGGGCGGCGTAGGCATCCACCAGCGCCCCCTCCGCCGCCAGTTCGGTCGAGGCCTCGGTGCCGCCTCCAGAGACCGTGTACTGATTGCGGAGCCGATCCGATGGCACGAGGCCTGCGGCACTGACCTTCGCGATGAGCGCATCGTGTTTCACCAGCCAGTCCGACGCCTCGGTGATCGTGATCCGCGCCTGGTCGAAGCGCCACGCGCTCATGGCCTCCCGCACCGGATCGGGGGCGCCCCAATCTCCCGCCGCGGTGACCAGGAGCTGGTACTCGGCCCGGGCAGCGTCCCGCTGCGCCAGGTCTGGGGCTGCATCCGGACCGAAGGCCATCTGGCGGAACAGGTCGGAGACGTCCCGGCTGCTGACCGCGGCCAGATGGTCGAGGAGACGGCGCGTGTCGACCGGCGGGAAGGGGCGCCCATCGGTGCCTCCGCCACCGGGTTCGGTCGGGTCGTAGGCCGACAGGCCCGCGACGATCCGCTTGAGCGCCGTTGCCAGGCGAGGCTCCCCCATCCTGCTCGCAATCTGGTTGACGAGCGACCAGGACGCGGCGTATCCGTACGCGTCGGCCGAGGAGCCGCCACCGGCTGCCCAGTCAACCAGCGGTTGCGCATCGGGCTCGAGGTCCGTCACGCGGACGGCGGGATCGTAGGGGGGCTGGATCTCGAGCTGCGAAGCGACAAGCGCCGCGTAGTGAGAGGCAAGACCTTCGCGCACCCAGCGATCCGACGCCAGCTGGTCGCTGATCCAGATGTGCGCCGCCTGGTGCAGCATCGTGAAGGCAGATCCGTCGAAGGCAACCTGGATCTCCGCGTTGACCGACGGCAATCCATCGGCGCTCGCCTCGCCAGCGACCGATTCACTGACCACCAGCGGACCGACACGCGGATACGGCAGAGCGATCGCTGCTTCCAGCAGGGGCAGGGCCTTGACCAGGAGCGACAGGGTGCGCTCCCCCCAGGCCGCATCGTCGCTCCAGGCGCGGACCTGGAGGTCGACCGTCCCGCTGGCGAGGGCGACGCTCGCCGATTGGGTAACGTAGTCACGCGACGTGACCGCCGTGATGAGCGCCAGCCAGCTATCCGGATTCGGGATCGGGCCGCTGGTCAGCACCTGGCCGGCGCCGTCCGGATCGGCCAGCATCGGGTCGCCGTCGGCGCGAGCCTCGTAGCCGGCCGGGAGCCGGACGGTGACCTGGCTGCTGGTGCCGAATCCCCAGGCAGGAAACTTCACGACCCCCGGCCGGACATGCAGATCCGCGGCCGCACCATCGGCCAGCCGATAGGTGAGGGTGAAGCTCACCGATCCGTTGTAGCGCACGCGTGACCTGGTGGTGACCGACGCCACCAGGGCGCCATCGCGCGGTGCAAGGTCGACATTCAGCTCACCGGATCCGTCCTTCGCCGCGACGCTGGAGGCGCCGTCCTGGATCGCGAGGTCAACGTGCGTAAACGCGCTGATCTGCCCCGGAGGATCGGGGAGCGTATTGGTGAAGCTGACCGCCACGCTCACGGCGATCTCGCCAGCGCCGGGATCCATGGAATAGTCGGCAACGGTCGTCATCTCGTATTCGGCGGCGCTTGCGAGCGACGGGGGCACGAGCGGGAGGATCAGCATCGCGACGGAGATCGCGACGCCCAGGCGGCGTCTCAACGGCTGCCCAGAAGTCGCTCGAGCAGGCCACGCCGCCGTGGACGAACCGGCTCGGCCTCCCATGCCGGCATGCTCGCCTCAACCTCGTCCCGGTGGGCCGCCAGCAGCTCCGCGTTGCGCGGCGTTCGACCGCTCCAATCCGGCAGGTTGCCGCGGTCGGCGACCGCGCCCGCGGTCTCGTCGAGGAGCCGATCGGCGACGATCGTCAGGCGGACCAGAGTGCGTGCCAGCGCCTCGCGATCGAGGCCATCGGGCGGAAGCTCGGTCATCAGCATCGGGCGGTCGTCATCGGTCAGGGCGAACTTCACGAAGGGGTACTCGTAATTGGCTCGCAGCATGCGGGCGTAGACCCGCTTGGGCACCTCCATCTCCTCGGTGCCGTAGTAAGCCCAGGCCGACAGGCCAACGCCGTCGACCCACGCCACCGTCACCCGCAGGTCGAATCGCCGCGCGCCGTCGAGCAGCAGGTCGCGGCTGAAGGC
>JBKKBV010000103.1:0-11753 GCA_046713375.1 Candidatus Limnocylindria bacterium | reverse complement strand
GAGCCGGCCTCGGACGGGACGGCGTGCGCTCCGAGGAATGTCCGCACGACATGGATCGCGACGGCCTCAGCTGCCTCGCCGATGAGCCGCAGGGCGCGGAGCTCCTCCGCGGTCGTGAGGCCATAGCCGGACTTGCATTCGACCGTGGTGGTGCCCGACGCCAGCTCGGCGCGCAGCCGTCCCTCGATCGCGGAGCGCAGCTCATCGTCGGATGCGGCCCGCGTCGCGGCCACGGTGCGCAGGATCCCGCCGCCGGAATACGGAGCACCAGCCAGCCGGGCCGCCGCCTCGTCGGACCGGTCGCCCAGGAAGGCGGGGTGGGTATGCGCATTGACCAGGCCAGGCGTGACCAGAGCCTCCGCCAGGTCGGTGACGGCGTCGGCATCGGGCGCCTCGGTCCGTGCTCCGACCCATGCGATCCTGCCATCGCCCACCAGGATCGCCCACGGCAGCAATCCGTCGTACGCCTCCGGCAACAGCAGCCGGCCGCGCCCGGTGAGGAGGAACGAGTCGTCAGGCATCGGGTCAACCATAGCCCCTAGCCGATCTCGGGCTCGGCGATCGGCTGGCGTCGCGGCTCCCCACGGAAGCGAAGGGTCGCGAGCACCAGCCCAACCAGGATGGTGGCTGCGCCGAGGAGCTGGATCACGGACGGTGCCTCGCCCAGCAGGAGCATCGCCAGCAGGACCGATCCGACCGGCTGGAGGGTCAGGATCACGCTGGTCAGGGCGGCCGGCAGCCGTGGCAGCGAGACGCTGATGATCAGCCACCCCACGACCTGCGAGGTGAGGGCCAGCAGCAGCAGCCAGCCGTGCGCCGGCCAGCTCGGGACCAGGTTCACCTCCCCGAGCGGCAGCCCGATCGCCAGTGAGGCGAAGGCACCGATCAGCGTCGCCTCGAACAGCGGCCCGGCCGGGCGCCGCACATCCGCATTGCCTCGTCGCAGAACGAGCAGGAAGGCGGCATACGCCAGGCCGACCACGAGGCCCAGGATGACGCCCAGCCCCGGGTTGGTGCCGTATGCCCCGGTGCCGACCACGCCCGAGATGAGGACCACGCCGATCAGCACCAACGGCAGAGCCAGCAGCGTTCGTCCGGGCGGCCGCTCCCCCAGGATCCACCACGCCAGGATCGCCACGATCACCACCTGCGTGTTGCCGAGGACGGTGGCCAGCCCCGCGCCGACCAGGCCGATGGTGTGATGCCAGATGACGAGGTCGAGCGCCAGAAAGGCGCCAGCCACCATGGCGAGGCGGACCTGGGCCGCGGGCCGAGGGCCATAGGCGCGGCGCTCGAGGTACGCGATCAGGCCCAAGGCCGGCAGGGCATACGCGCAGCGGAAGATGGCCGCCGTCGCCGGCTCGACGTCCGCGAGCCGCACCAGGATGCCGGAGAAGGCGATCGCCATCGCTCCGAGCACCGCCGTCATCACGGGTCGATCGGCGAGCGCGCCGAAGACGGAGACGATCATCGCTGCGCAGGGTAGCCGAGCGGTGTGGCGTGCGCCTATGGCTTGCCGTCCGCCCATCCCCCGACGACACTTGGCGCGTGACCGATATTCCGACGGGGACCGTCACGTTCCTGTTCACCGACATCGAGGGCTCGACCCGCCTTGCCCAGGATCTGGGCGACGGTTGGCCACCGCTGCTGGAGCGGCATCGCCAGATCGCGCGCGCAGCCTGGGTGGAGCAGCACGGCGTAGAGGTCGGGACGGAGGGAGACTCCTTCTTCGTGGTCTTCACCAGCGCTCCGCAGGCGGCCGCGGCCGCGGTGGCGGTGCAGCGCGGCCTTGCCGGAGAGCCGTGGCCGGAGGGTGCGCAGATCCGCAGCCGGATGGGGCTGCACACCGGCGAGGGAGTCCTGAGCGGCGGCTCCTACGTGGGGCTCGACGTGCATCGCGCAGCGAGGATCGCCAACGCGGGGCACGGTGGCCAGGTGCTCCTCTCGGCCACCAGCCGAGCGCTGGTGGAGGGCTCCCTGCCCGATGGCGTCGCGCTGCGCGAGATGGGAGAGCATCGGCTCAAGGATCTCTCACGACCGGAGCGGATCTGGGATCTGGTCATCGAGGGAATTGCCAGCGACTTCCCGCCGCTGCGCACGCTGAATGCGGTCCCCAACAACCTGCCGATGCAGCTCACCTCGTTCCTGGGGCGCCAGCGCGAGATCGCCGAGAGCCGGCAGCTGCTGATTGATGGTCGGCTCCTGACCCTGACCGGCCCGGGCGGAACGGGAAAAACCCGCCTGTCGCTGCAGATTGCGGCGGATGCCACCGATCGGTTCGCCGATGGAGTCTACTTCGTGCCGCTGGGCACCATCAGCCTGCCGGACCTGGTGCTCCCCACCATCGCGCAGGCGCTTGGCCTGGTCGACCCGGGGACCCAGCCGCTCGACCGCCTGGCGGAGCACATCGGCGAAAAATGCATGCTGCTGGTGCTCGACAACTTCGAGCAGGTCAGCGACGCCGCGCCGCAGATCGCAGAGCTGCTGGTGCGGGCCACCAGGATCTCGGTGCTGGTCACCAGCCGCAGCCCGTTGCGTGTCTATGGTGAGCGTGAGTACCCGGTTCCGCCGCTCGGCGTCCCGGACCCGCAGCACCTCCCCGACCTGGAGCAGTTCTCAACGTACGAGTCGGTGGCGCTCTTCGTCGAGCGCGCCATGGCGGTGCGCCCCGACTTTGCCGTCACCGGCGCCAACGCGCCGGCCGTGGCCGAGATCTGCGTTCGGCTCGACGGCCTCCCGCTGGCGATCGAGCTGGCAGCTGCCCGGGTACGGGTCCTCAGCCCGCAGGCGATCATGGAGCGGCTGGGGGACCGGCTGAAGCTTCTCTCCGGCGGCTCTCGCGATCTGCCGGAACGCCAGCAGACGCTGCGTGGCGCGATCGGCTGGAGCCACGATCTCCTTGACGAGCCAGACCAGCGCGTCTTCGCCCGCTTCGCCGTCTTCGCCGGGGGTGCCACCCTCGCCGCCATCGAGCGGGTGGTGTTTGACCCGGGCGACGACGCGGATCCCCTCGACGCCATCGCTTCACTCGTCGACAAGAGCCTCGTGCGCCAGGAGAGCGAGCCGGACGGCGAGCCGCGCTTCCGGATGCTGAGCACCATCCGCGAGTTCGCGATGGAGAAGCTGGCTGACCGGGGCGAGACGGACGGTCTCGCCGATCGCCACGCCGCTTGGGTTCTGGCCCTGGTGGAGGAGGGGGCTGCAATGGTCTTCGGACCGGACCAGAAGGCCGTCCTGGACCGATACGAACGCGAGCACGACAACATTCGCACCGCGCTCGCTCGGGCGATCACGCAGGACCATGCGGAGATGGCGATGCGCATCTTCGCCGCCTCATGGCGCTTCTGGCAGATGCGCGGCTACCTGGCCGAGGCACGCGAGCATGCTGAGCGCGTCCTCGTGCTCCCCGGCAGCGGCGATCATCCCGATGCGCGAGGCGGCGCGCTCGAGGCGGCCGGCGGGATCGCCTACTGGCAGGGCGACCTGGCGTCCGCGCAGGCCTGGTATGAGGGGGCGCTCGAGATCGCCCGCGCCTCGAATGACGAGGCTCGCATCGCCAACGCCATCTACAACCTGGCCAGCTCTGCGGCCATGGAGAAGGACGATCAGGTGCGCGCGCGCGCCCTGGCACAGGAGGCGGTTGAGATCTATCGCCGGCTCGGGGACGACGCGGGGATCGGTCGCTCCCTGTGGGGCGAGGCCAACCGGTACTACTTCTTCGGCGATTTCGCCGGCGGCATCGAGGTGGCGCGGGAGGCGCTGGAGATCTTCCGGCGCATCGGAGATCGGTTCATGACCGGCTGGACGCTCTACATGATGGCCCTCTACAACCAGACCCTTGACCCGACGGCCATGCGGGCGTTGCTCGAGGAGGCCCTCCCTCTCTTTACGGAGAGCGGGGACAAGTCCGGCTACGCACTCGTCTTCGACGCCTTCGCGGCGTTGTACTGGATCGAGGGCGACGTGAAGCGCGCGGTCAGGCTGGCGGGATATGCGGCGGCCACGGAGGCAAGCGCCGGCACCGGCCTGGCCAAGATGAACCGCGAGTTCGCGGGGTTCTACCCCTCGACGTTGACGAGCGATCCAGAGCTCGCTGCCGCATACGCCGAGGGACAGAGGTTCAGCGTAGAGCAGGCGACGGCGGTGGCCCTCCGCACCGATTAGCCGCCGCCGTCAGGCGGGGGCTGCGAGGTCTCGGCGGGGGAAGACGACCAGCGCGTAGGCGACCGGAATGATGATCGCCACCGCCAGGATCAGGAAGTCCACCCACTCCGCTTTGCCGGTGAGGATCTGGCCCGGGTTGAAGTGGTGGAAGAGCGAGTACTGCTGCGACCAGGCCACGTCCCGCCACAGCGATCCCAGGATCTCCAGGAAGTAGTTGACCAGCAGGTAGGCCATCGTCAGCCCCAGCGCGGGCGCGTGCCGATCGAAGCTGACCGAGGCCGCCAGGCCGAAGGCGGCGAAGGCGGCCCACAACATGAAGCCGTTGAGGAAGACGAGCGGCATCAGGCCCAGGTCGAGCTCGTCGGTCACTCCCTGGATGGCGACGCCGATGAGCTGGCCGCCCAACAGCGCCAGCATCACGATCGCGACGAGCGTGGCCGATGCCACAGCCAGGGTCACATACAGCGTCCGTCGTGAGATCGGTCGCGAGAGGAGAATCTCGAGCGTCCCGCGCTCCCGCTCGCCGGCCACGGCATTCACCGTCGAGCCGACCGCAAAGATGCCGACGAAGGCGATGGCCAGCGGGTGCTGTAGCCCCAGGGTCAATGCTCCAGGCAGTGTGAGGAGGCTCCCCGAGCCGAAGTTCATGAGCTCCTCGGGAAGAACCCCTGAGTTCGCCAGGTCCTTGAACGCTTCGGCGAACTGCACGTAGAAGATGGGGATCAGCATCCCCCAGCCGATGGACGCGACCACGACCGCCGCCAGCCGGACCCGGTTCCAGCGCAAGGTCTGGAGGTAGAGGCGCAGATTCAACCCCGGCGCTCCTCGCTGGCGTCGTCGCCCGCGTAGTACTCCAGGAACGCCTCCTCGAGCCGCGCCGGCTCGATGGTGAGGTCCTCGAGCGAGGGGGATGCTATGGCGCGCACGAAGCCGGAGACGTCGCCCTGCAGCGTGGCCCGCATGCGATCGCCGACCACCTCGATGTCGGCCAGGCCCGGGATGCCGGCCAGGTCCGGCGCGACGCCCCGCCAGCGCAGCTCGACCTTCTTCTTGCGGCGTGCCAGCAGGTCGTCGACGTTCTGAAGCGCCATCAGGTGACCCGAGCGAATGATCGCGACGCGGTCGCAGATGCGCTCCACCTCCGACAGGACGTGGCTCGAGAAGAAGGTGCTGCGGCCCTTGCGGCGCTGGTCGTCCATCAGCGCGTAGAAGGCGTGCTGCATGAGCGGGTCGAGCCCCTCGGTCGGCTCGTCGAGGATCGCCAGCTCCGGGTCGTGCTGCAGGGCCTGGATCACGCCGATCTTCTGTCGCATCCCGCGCGAGTAGTCGCGCACCTTCCGGCGCAGGACCGAGGCGGGCATCTGCAGTCGCTCGCACAGCTCCTCGCGCATGCTCGATCGCTGGTCTTGGAGGTCGGCCAGGTACTCGAGCGCATCGGCTCCGCTCAGGGAGTCGTAGAGCGCGATCCCGCCAGGGAGGTAGCCGGTCCGCCTGCGGATCTCGACTGAATCGGCCACCACGTCGAGCCCCAGCACGGTGGCCGAGCCCCGGGTCGGGTGCAGGAAGCCGAGCAGGGTGCGGATCATCGTCGACTTGCCCGCGCCGTTCGGCCCCAGGAAGCCGAAGATCTCGCCCGGCCGCACGTCGAGGGTGAGGTCGACGAGGGCCTCCACGTTGCCGTAATGCTTGGTCAGGGCATCGGTTGCGATGACCGCCTGCGGCGTGCCCATCGGCTCGGCGTCCATGGAGGCCAATCTACACCGATGCCGGGCAGCCGCGGGGCCTTCGTGGTCGCGCCGGACCCGGTGCTACACTCTGCCTCCCGAACCGCCACGCGCCGACCGCTGCGGCGGTTCGTTCGGTGTCACCCGTTGGAACGCCAGGAACTGCCCAATGAAGATCGCTGTCCCCCGCGAGACCACGCCCGGCGAGACGCGCGTGGCGCTGACCCCGCAGGCCATCGCCGCGCTGCTCGAGGACGGCGTGGCGGTGGTCGTGCAGTCGGGCGCGGGCGATGCATCGTTCATCAGCGACGAGGCATTCCGCGAAGCGGGCGCCAGCATCGTTCCGGACGCTGCGGCGCTGTACGGGGAGGCGGACGTCGTGGTCCGCGTCGGACGGCCCTCGGACGAGGAGACCGGCATGCTGCGGTCCGGCGCGATCATCATCGGCACGCTGGGCACGCTCTCCAATCCCGAGCTGGCGAAGCGCCTGGCAGAGACCGGCGTAACGGCCATCAGCATGGACTCCATCCCGCGCATCACGCGCGCCCAGAGCATGGACACGCTCTCGTCGCAGGCCACCGTCAGCGGCTACAAGGCGGTCCTGCTGGCGGCCGAGCGGCTCCCGAAGTTCATGCCGCTGCTCACCACGGCGGCGGGCACCGTCCGGCCCGCGCGCGGGATCGTGATGGGTGCCGGCGTGGCTGGCCTGATGGCAATCGGCACCGCCCGGCGGCTGGGCGCGGTGGTCGAGGCGACCGACGTGCGGCCGGTCGTCAAGGAGCAGGTCGAGAGCCTGGGCGGGATCTTCATCGAGGTCGAGATGACCGAGGAGGAGAAGGCGAACGCCCAGACCGCAGGTGGCTACGCCCGCGAGATGAGCGACGACTACAAGGCTCGGCAGGCCGCGCTCATCGCCGAGCGCGTGAAGGAAGCGGACTTCGTGATCACCACCGCCCTCATCCCGGGACGCCCCGCTCCGAAGCTGGTCACCGATGCCATGGTCGCATCCATGAAGCCCGGCAGCGTCATCGTCGACATGGCAGCTGAGGCGGGCGGCAACGTCGAGGGGACCGAGGCCGGCAAGGAGGTGGTGAAGCACGGCGTGACGATCATCGGCCTCACCAACCTGCCGGCCACCATGCCCGGCAGCGCGACCGCCATGTACGCCAAGAACATGCAGACCCTCCTCAAGCACCTGATCAAGGACGGTGCCATCGCCCTCGACTTCACCGATGAGATCACCCGCGGCGCGACCATCACCCACGGCGGCAAGGTGGTCAACGAGGCGACCGCCAAGGCGCTGGGGATCGAAGTGGCCGATCCGGCGCCGGCTGCATCGGCTCCGGCTGGGGGTGCGGCGTGAACGAGGCTGTCCAGACGCTCTCCCCCGAGGCGCTGCTCCAGGCGCTCTTCGTCTTCGTGCTGGCCGCCTTCGTCGGCTACGAGGTGGTGAGCAAGGTGCCGACCATGCTGCACACGCCTTTGATGTCGGGCGCGAACGCCGTGCATGGCGTGATCGTGGTGGGGGCCATGCTGGTCGCCGCATCGGCGGAGGGGCCGCTGCGCATCGTGCTTGCCCTGCTGGGCGTGATCCTGGGCACGATCAACGTGGTCGGCGGCTTCGTCGTCACCGACCGGATGCTCGAGATGTTCAAGCGCCGCCCGGACGCCAAGCCATGACCACCCTCGACATCGTCACCTTCTTCGTCTACCTGGTCGGCTCGGTCAGCTTCATCCTGGGCCTCAAGTTCCTCTCCTCGCCCGTCTCGGCGCGACGCGGCAATCGCCTCGCGGCGACCGGCATGGCGATCGTGGTCGGCTGGGTGTTCGTCACCGAGTTCCTGCTCCGCGACGGCGGCCTGGCTTCCGTCTGGATCCTGGCAGTGGGCATCCCGGTCGGTGCGCTGGTCGGTGGGGTGGGGGCTCGCCGCGTGCCGATGACTGCCATGCCGCAGATGGTCGCCATCTTCAACGGTGCCGGTGGGGGCGCGGCCGCACTCGTCGCCGCGGCCGAGTTCCTGCGCGATGCGGGCGCCTCCGGGCCGCTGCTGCCGGTCACCTTCATGGTGGCCACCCTGCTCGGCGCCGTCATCGGCTCGGTGTCGCTCACGGGCTCGGTGATTGCGTTCGGCAAGCTGCAGGGGATCGTCTCCGGGCGACCCGTGACCTATCCCGGCGACAAGGTCGTCACCGGCCTGCTCTTGGCCGGGATCCTGGTGCTGGGCGTGGTCCTGACCCTCGTCACCAACAGCGTGCCGCTCTTCCTGCTGTTCGTGGCGCTGGCGCTGGTGCTGGGCGTGGCCGCTGTGATGCCCATCGGCGGGGCCGACATGCCGGTCGTGGTCAGCCTCCTCAACGCGTACACCGGCATCGCCGTTGCGGCCACCGGATTCGTGCTGAACAACTACGCGCTGCTCGTGGCCGGCACCTTGGTCGGCGCATCCGGCACGATCCTGACCCAGCTGATGTGCCGGGCCATGAACCGGTCGATCTTCAACGTCCTGTTCGGCGCCTTCGGAACCGCGGGGGGTGCGGCCACAGCAGGAGCCGGCGGTGACCAGGACGTGCGCGAGATCAGCGCCGATGACGCCGCCGTCCTGATGGCATATGGCAAGAAGGTGATCATCGTGCCCGGTTACGGGATGGCCGTGGCCCAGGCGCAGCAGGCCGTGCGCGAGCTGATGGACCTGCTCATCGCAAAGGGCGTTGATGTCGAGTTCGCGATCCATCCGGTCGCGGGCCGCATGCCGGGGCACATGAACGTGCTGCTGGCCGAGGCGAATGTGCCGTACGACCGGCTCAAGGAGATGGACGAGATCAACGACGACTTCCCGAACGCGTCGGTGGCGCTCGTCATCGGCGCCAATGACGTCACCAACCCGGCTGCCAGGACCGATACCTCCTCGCCGATCTACGGCATGCCGATCCTCAACGTCGACCAGGCCGAGCACGTGATCGTGCTGAAGCGCTCGATGGCCGCCGGCTTCGCCGGGATCGACAACCCGCTCTACGCCGATCCCAAGACGACCATGCTGTTCGGCGACGCCAAGAAGAGCGTCGAGGCGCTGGTCAGCGGAGTGAAGGCTGCCTAGCCTCAAGCATCGGCTACCAATGTGGTTGGTACAACCTCACCGATGAACCTTCGAAGACCCTGCCACGGTTCCCTCTTACCAACAGTGTTGGTAAAGGAATCAGGTTTCGTGCGGATCCACAGCCCGGGGAGGAACCGAGGTGCTGTTGTACCAATGTGGTTGGTAAGCCAATGAGGGCGCGATCTGACTGCGCGATCTGTGCCGGCCCGCAGGGCGACCCGGAGCTCGATCGGGTGGAGGTCTGGCGCGACGACCTGTGGCGCCTCTCCATGTCCCGACACGGAGCGACCCGCGCATTTGGTTACCTCGAGCCGCTGCGGCACATTCCGTACCTCGCCGACCTGGATGGTGCCGAGGCGGCGACCTTCGGGCCGGCCATTGCCCGGGCGTGTGCCGTCCTGCGCGAGGCGAGCGGCGCGGCGCTCGTGTACGCCTACGTCTTCGGCGGTGGCATCCCGCACCTGCATGTCCACCTGGCGCCGAACACCCCCGAAGGCGTGCTCAACATGGCCATGATCACCGGCGAGATCCAGGAGCGGAAGCTGCCGAGCGGCGCCAGCGAGATCATCAGCCTCGACCACCCGGACGTGCCGGAGGACGAGGTGGCGGCGGTCATCGAGCGAACGCGTGAGCTGATGGCCCGATGACCGATCGCTGGGTGGTCCTGGACGTCGGAGAAACGATCATCGACGAGACGCGGGTCTGGTCGATCTGGGCGGACATGCTCGGCATTCCACAGCTCACCTTCCTGGCGGGGTTCGGGGCGGTGCTGGCCCGCGGAGGCGAGCATCGCGACGTGTTCGAGCTTTTCAACGTCAGCGATTGGCGCGCCGCCTGGCCAGAGCACGAAGCGATCTACGGTGGCTTCCAGCCCGATGACCTCTACCCCGATGCCATCCCCGCCATGGACGCACTCCGCGGGCGCGGATACCGGGTGGCCGTGATCGGCAACCAGCCAGCGAGCCGAGACGAGGAGCTGCGCCGGATCGGCGTCGAGGCCGAGGTGATCGCCATGTCGGCGGAGTTGGGGGTCGCCAAGCCGTCCCAGGAGTTCTTCGAGCGCGTGCTCGAGCTCCTCGGCTCGCCACGAGCGTCATCGGTCGCCTACGTCGGGGATCGGGTCGACAACGACGTGCTGCCCGCAGTCGTGGCCGGGATGCGCGCGGTCTGGATCCGGCGAGGGCCGTGGGGCTTCATCGAGCGCCTGCCGGAAGGGGTCCACCCCGCGCTGATGGTCTCCTCGTTGACCGAGCTGGCGGAGCGGATCGACGAAGCCTGGTTGGGCTTGCCGGACGAAGAGCCCAGCGGCTAGACTCGGGCGGAGCCCCCGATCGGGGGCAGGGCCGAGGCCGGGCCCCTATCGCCGGACCTGAGGTGGAGACTGCGCAACGAGCGTGGTCTCCTTGTCTTTCTGCCGAGGGAGCGGAGGGATGGAGCACCTGCCAGCGGTCCTCTTCCAGCTCTTCGTGCTGCTCCTCGCCACGAAGCTGGGCGACGAGGTCTTCAAGCGGCTCGGCCAGCCCGCGCTGGTCGGCGAGATCCTCGGCGGCGTCCTCGTCGGACCCGCCGTCCTCGGCTGGTACCAGATCACCGCGGAGACGTCGCTCTTTGCTGAGATCGGGGCGGTGCTGCTCCTCTTCCAGGTGGGGATCCACACCCGCGTTGGCGAGGTCACGAGAGTCGGGGGAACCGCGATCACGGTGGCGGTGCTGGGTGTGGCGCTTCCCTTCGCCGGTGGCTACCTGCTGGCAACCGCGCTCGACCTGAGCGACGTCGGCCGGATCTTCTTCGCGGCAACGCTGACGGCCACCTCGGTCGGGATCACCAGCGGCGCCCTTCGCGCGTTCGGTGCGCTGGCCACGCTCTCGGGCCGCGTGATCCTGGGGGCAGCGGTGATCGATGACGTGCTTGCCATGCTGATCGTGGCCATCGCGGTGGGCGTCTCCGACGGCGACGTCAGCGCCGGACGGATCCTGCTCCTCCTCGGCCTGGCGGCAGCCTTCATCGGGATCGTGGTGGTCGGGGGGACCGGGATCCTCCGCTCTCGTCGCTCGCTCCTCACCGACCCGCGGTTCGCGGAGACGCCGTTCCTCCCCGGCATGATCCTGATGCTCGGCCTGGCCGCGCTGTCGGCCCTCATCGGCCTTGCCGCCATCATCGGCGCCTTCCTGGCCGGGATGGTCGTCGGCGAGTCGAGCGAGCGGCATGCCCTCGAGACGGAAACGGCGCCCGTTGCCGCGTTCTTCACGCCGTTCTTCTTTGGCTTCGTGGGCGCCCAGATCGATCCCGCCGCCTTCGGCAGCCTCCCCACGATCACGCTGCTCCTCGGGGTGACGCTGCTGGCGATCGGCACCAAGTTCGCCGGCTCCTTCCTGGGCGCAATCCGGACCGGCCGCAACCGCGCCGCCCTGATCGCATGGGGGATGGTGCCGCGTGGCGAGGTCGAGATCATCGTGGCCGGACTCGCGCTGACGGCCGGCGCGATCACGCCTGACCTTTACGCCGTGATCGTGGGGATGGTGGTCATCACCGCCATCGTCGTGCCGCCGCTGATGGGGCCGCTGGTCCGCAGGGCTGAGCCGGCGATTGTCATGGAATAGCAGGAGGCCCCTCGCGCACGAGGGGCCTCCCAGCGAGAACAGAACGGTCGAGGCTACTCGCCGCCCTCGGTGACTTCGACGACGGCCTTCTCGAAGTCGTCACCGGTCGCGTCCTCGAGTCCGTCGAGGGCGGCCTCGGCGAGATCCGTGCGGAACGCTTCGTCGGGCGGCTC
>JBKKBV010000102.1:0-3805 GCA_046713375.1 Candidatus Limnocylindria bacterium | reverse complement strand
CATCAGCGACGCCTCCTTGCTGAGCCAGCGCAACCTCGAGAAAGCGGGATCCCCAGTCGAGCTCGCGGTCTTCAGGGCCAATTATGCCGCGCGCTCCAGCCAGGCGATCGCTTGAGGGCCGTGGGCTCCTCAAGGAGTCAAGCACCTTGTAGCGCTGCCTAATTGGTGAACCTAGGCGGCTCATACTGATAAGCCTCCGGCCATCGGTCTGGCGTCATTCGCGCGCACTCGCACGTACGACGAATAACTAGACAGAAAGGGGTATCCACGTGAGTACAGCCTCCGCGCCGGCAATCTCGGCGCGTGCCGTTAACCCTCCGCGTTCCCCAGCACCCAGACCTGCTCGCGGCCGTAGGCGGGCGGTCCGCCCCTGAAGTCGCCGTAGTCGGCAACGACCTTGAGGCCGGCCAGCTCGAAGAGGAGCCGCATCTCGCTCCGCAACGACCAGCGCAGGGTGAGCCGCTCGGTGTCGATCCGAAGCACCTCGCCAGATGCGTCGATCTCACTGGCTGCCCACTCCTCGACGATGAGCTGGAGGGCCGGATCCGGCCTCCGCCCCGTGACCTCCCAGGTGACGCGGTTTCCGGTCGTTGGATGAACGAGCTCGCCGCCGCGCGCGGTGACCTCGGCGCTCGGGTCGACGCGGTCGAGCAGTGGGTCGAACAGGTCCAGGACAAGCCGAGCGTCGGGGCGCAGGTGGGATCGCAGAGCCGCCAGGGCCTGCCGTTGGGCGTCGGTCGTGAGCAGGAACTGGAAGACCCGAGAAGGCGCCACAACGAGCGCGAAGTCGCGCCCGAGGTCGAGCGTCGTCATGTCCGCTTGATGGAACGAGAGGCGGGCCGCTACGTCGGCGGACAACGCCTCTCGCCGTTGTTCTGCGAGACGCAGCATCGGCGCAGAGAGGTCGATACCCACGACCTCGTGACCGTCCGCCACGAGGGCCGTGGCCACCCGACCGGTGCCGCACCCTACGTCAAGGATCGGTCCGCCTGTCTCCCCGGCCAGTCGGCGGTAGAAGTCGATGTCGCCCTCGACGGAGCTGCCCGGGATGATGCTCGCCGCCAGGGCGTCGTAGATCTCGGTGCTCAAGCTGTCGGCCTCGTAAAAGGCGCGCGGCTGGCGCGTGTCGCTCATAGGCGCAACGTAGGTTCGAACGGCAACTGCGTCAAGGCGTTCCGCCTCCGCCCGCCGCCGGGTTGGCTCGGAATGGCGCCACATGGCAACCGCGCTGCCATGGTGGCTCAGTAACTCGATCGAATCACTAGCTACCCCTCTGCGCGCAGCTCCTCGAGGTCTAGGCCGCGCTCCACCCGGCGCAATGCTTCATCACTGATCACGCCTCGGTCGCGCAGGTCGATCACCGCCAGCCGCTGGGCGTCGATCACCGCGCGCTGAATGATGGCGTGCTCGGCCGCCTCCTGGTCCTGCGGCACCTCGCCGGACTCGTGGTCATGATCGAGGTGCTCAGCGGCGTGCTCGTTGCGCTCGCGAAGGTGGTCGATCAGCTCGAGGTGGCCCGGCCATTCCTTGGCCAGCTGGTCAAGACGTGACATCGCGGCCAGCACCGCCGCCTCGCGCGCATGCAGCTCCTCGTGCGCGGCCGAGCCATCGTCGCCCACGCCGAGCCGTCGGATCAGCCACGGCAGCGTCAGTCCCTGGCCGACGAGCGTGGCCAGGATGACGGAGAAGGTCAGGAAGATGACGAGATCTCGCTCCGGGAAGGGAGCGCCGCCCTCCACGGTGAGCGGCAGCGCGAGCGCGGCGGCCAGCGACACGACGCCCCGCATGCCGGCCCAGCCCACGATCAGGACGTTGCGCGGCATCGGCGCCGGCTCTCGCTCGCGAACCTTGGACGACAGCCAGCGCGGCAGGTACGTGCCCGGAAAGACCCAGACCAGGCGCACGAGGATGACAGTCACGCTCACCACGACCGCCCACGACGCCAGCTCGCCGAATGAGCGCGAGGCCCGCAGTGTGTCGAGGATGGTCGGCAGCTGGAGGCCGATCAAGATGAACACCAGGCCGGTGAGCGTGAAAACCACCATCTGCCACACGCCGGAGCCCAGGACACGGGTGTCCGAGCTCATGATGCGCGGCACTTTCCTGCCGACCACAAGCCCGGCGGTCACGACCGAGAGGACGCCCGATACCCCCACTGCCTCCGCCGCCAACCACGCTCCGAAGGGCGCGAGCAGCGAGAGCAGGACCTCCACCGGCGGATCCTCGAAGAGCCCCAGGACCTGGGTGATCGCCCAACCGGCGACCAGGCCGATGACGACGCCCCCGATGCTCACGATCACGAAGGAGAGCGCGGCGTCCCCGAGTGAGAAGGTCCCGCTCACCGCGGCCGCCAGGGCAAGGCGGTACGCCACGAGGGCGGTGGCATCGTTCACGAGCGATTCGCCCTCCAGGATGATCACCACGCGACGGGGGAGTCCCAGGCGCTGGGCGATCGAGGTGGCGGCGACCGCATCGGGCGGCGAAACGACCGCGCCCAGCAGGAAGGCGACGGCCCACGGGATCCCCGGCGCCAGGGTGTGCACGACCACGGCGACGATGCCAGTGGTCGCCAGCACGAGTCCAACCGCCAGGAGGCCGATCGGCCGGGCGTGCTCAGCCAGCTCACGGGGCGAGGTGAAGAACGCAGCCGAGAAGAGGAGTGGCGGCAGGAAGAGGAGGAATACGAGGTCGGGCGCCAGCTCGACCTGCGGCAGCCCCGGCACCAGGCCAAGCCCCAGCCCGCCGAGAGTCATCAGGATCGGATACGGGATCCCGATGCGCCGCGCGGCAACGGTGAGCAGCGCGACCAGCAACAGGAGCGCCAGGACCTGCTCGACCGGTTGCACGCCGCAAGCCTAGCGCGAGGATTACACTCCCGACGCGATGACCACCGAACCCGCCGCGCCACGCGTGGCCCGCCCGCCCGGGGACTTCCTGTCGGACAAGGTCCGCTCGCTCAAGCCCTCAGGGATCCGCCGCTTCTTCGACATGCTCGCCGAGATGAAGGACGTGATCAGCCTGACCATCGGCGAGCCCGACTTCACCACCCCCGAGCCGATCACCCGGGCCGCCATCGCCAGCCTCGAGGCGGGGGAGACCCACTACACGGCCAACGGCGGGATGGTCGAGCTGCGCGAGGCGATCGTGGCCGACCTGGAGACCCGCTACGGGATCCACTATGAGCCACGCACCGAGCTGATCATCACGGTCGGCGCCTCCGAGGCGGTGGACGCCGCGCTGCGAGCCATCTGCGACCCCGGCGACGAGGTCATCTATCACGAGCCCTCGTTCGTGGCCTATGCGCCATGCATCACGCTGGCCGGTGGCGTCCCCGTCGCCATCGCCACCGGCGACGAGACCGATTTCCAGATCACCGCCGCCCAGTTCGAGGCGGCGATCACGTCTCGCACGAAAGCCGTCTTCCTGGGCTATCCAAACAACCCGACGGGGGCGGTCCTCGACCGAGCGGAGCTCGAGGAGATCGCCAAGGTGGTCGAGCGGCATGACCTGCTGGTGATCAGCGACGAGATCTACGAGCGGCTGGTGTACGGCGGCCACGAGCACGTGCCGTTCTCGGCGCTCCCCGGCATGCGGGAGCGAACCGTGCTCATCGGTGGCTTCAGCAAGAGCTATGCCATGACCGGCTGGCGGATCGGCTGGGTGGCTGCACCCGCGGACCTGATGGTCGGGATCGCCAAGGTGCACCAGTACGGGATCATGTGCGCGCCCACCGTCGCCCAGTTCGCGGCACTCGAGGCGTTGCGCATCGGTGAGCCATTCGTGCTCGAGATGCAGGCCGAGTACG
>JBKKBV010000101.1:0-2329 GCA_046713375.1 Candidatus Limnocylindria bacterium | reverse complement strand
CGTGTCGATGACGGCGTTGGCCGCGCTGGCGGCGCTGGATTGACCACGCGCCGCGATGACTGCCGCGCCGCGTTGCTGGACGGTGCTGATGAACTCGCCCTGCAGCCAGGGCTCGTCGATGACCTCGGCTGCCTTCCGACCATCGATCCGCGCATGGTAGAAGTCGGGGAACTGGGTCGAGGAGTGGTTGCCCCAGATCGCGAGGTCAGTGACCGCTTCGACCGGCACGCCCGCCCGCGCCGCCAGCTGCGAGCGGCCACGGTTCTCGTCGAGCATGGTCATCGCGAACCATCGGTCCGCCGGGATCCCCGGCGCGCTCGCGGCCGCGATCAGGCAGTTCGTGTTGCACGGATTACCGACCACCAGCGTCCGGACGTCCGGGTCGGCGTTGCGCGCGATCGCCCTGCCCTGGGCTGAGAAGATGCCGCCGTTGATGTTCAACAGGTCTTTGCGCTCCATCCCCGCCTTGCGCGGGACCGCTCCCACCAGCAGGGCCCAGTTGACCCCGGTGAAGGCCTCGTCGGCGCTCGAGGTCCGCACCGTGCTGCGCAGCAGGGGAAAGGCGCAGTCCTCGAGCTCCATCGCCACTCCATCGAGGGCAGGCAGGGCAGCCTCGAGCTCCAGCAGGTGCAGGTCGACGGTCGTGCGCGGGCCGAACATCTGGCCGGAGGCGATCCGGAAGAGGAGCGCGTAGCCGATCTGTCCGGCGGCGCCGGTGACGGCCACCTTCACGTGCGAGTCGGGCATCGCGATCGAGTCTAGCGCAGCGCCTTCCGTGAGGGTCGGGCGCCCCCTTGCTCAGTTCGCGGCGACGAATGCGTGGATGGCGGTCGCGAGCTCGTCCCGCACGCGGCGAAACTCGGCGAGGCGCTGCTCCTCGCTGCCGGTCGCGCTCGACGGATCGTCGAACGACCAGCGCAGGACCGCCTTTGCCCCGGGTACATATGGGCAGGCCTCGCACCCTTCCTCGCAGACGGGGATCAGCCAATCCCACGGCTGACCCACGAACCTTCCGATCGTCTTGGAGGTGTGAGCGCTGATATCGATCCCCAGCTCGGCCATGACCGCTATCGCCTCGGGCCGAACGCCGGTCGCCTCGGTCCCGCCGCTGGCCACCTCGAAGCGGTCGCCGGCCCAGGCACGCAGCATCCCCTCCGCCATCTGGGAGCGAGCGCTGTTGTGGAGGCAGACGAAGATGACACGACGCCTGGTCACCGTGGCAGCCTGGCGGTGAACTCGGGGATGGGCTGTGGACAAGTTGTGAAAGATCCTTGAAGTTCGGGGATAAGTGGGATTGCGCCCACCCGGAGCTGGCCCCTATTCTCTGGTTGTCCCGAAGGGGCAGCCAAGGGCACCCGAGATTGCATCAACGGACCGGCGGCGGTTCCTTCGGGACACTTCGTTGCCCCGATTCCGGTGATGGCTCGCCGGCGAGGTTGCGCTGCAGGCGCCGCACCACTTCCGCAGTCTCATCGGCTGGATCGTGCCCTGGCTCGGATGAAGGCCCTGCGAAGGTCCCGAACTGCCGATCCCCGGCGTCGCCCAGGCCCGGCACGATGTACCCCCGCTCATTGAGCGATCGATCCACGGCGCCCACGTGGATGGCGACGTCGGGATGCGCGGCCGAGAGCGTCGCCACCCCCTCCGGCGCGGCGATCAGCGAGACCTGCTTGACGCGGGCGGCGCCCCAGGCCTTGAGGATGTCGACCGTGGCGGACGAGGAGCCGCCGGTCGCCAGCATCGGGTCCAGGATGAGGCAGACCTGCACCGTGGCAGCGTCGGGAAGCTTGTTGTAGTACTCGACCGGCTTGAGACTGCGCTCATCGCGGTACAGGCCGATATGCCACACCTCGGCGCTCGGCATCAGCTCGAGCATGGCATCCACCATCCCCAGGCCGGCGCGCAGCACCGGGACCAGCCCAACCTTCGGCTCGAGCTCGACGCCGGCCATCGGCTCCAGGGGTGTCTCGATCGTAATCGGCTTTGTGGTCAGGTCCGCCATCGCCTCGTAGCCGAGCAGCCACGAGAGCTCGCGAACGAGCTCGCGGAACTTCTTTGGCTCCGTAGTTCGGTCCCGCAGCAGGGCGAGCTTGTGCGCGACCAGCGGGTGCTGCGAGACGTGCAGATTCGGGAAGCGGGCGGCATCCATCGGGCGAATTCTAGGCGGCGCCCGGATTGCCCACTACCTCGATTTCCGTTTGGCTGCTAGGCTATCCGTCCTTACGCCGATTCGTCGCGACCTGTGCCAGCACGTTGTGCTCCGCGACGCAGAGGAAGGAGCCAGCTGTGGTCTTCGGAACCAAGCGAGACAGCAAGGCCGACTCCGACA
>JBKKBV010000100.1:0-6625 GCA_046713375.1 Candidatus Limnocylindria bacterium | reverse complement strand
CGGTCAGATCTTCGGCGGCGGGCCACTCTCCGTGGCGACTGACAGCTCCGCGGTCAACGGCGACAACCTCCGCAACACCTACTCGGTCGTCATGCTCAACCCTTCGAACCTGACCTGGCCGCAGGCCCGCCGCGGATGCCCCTCCTTGCTGCTGTCGGGTGGGCCGACGGTGCGGTTCGACAGCGCGATCTACATCGACTCGACGTGCACGGCGGTCAACGGCGGCGCCTTCTCGACGAACGGGAACTCGGCCTCGTTGACCATGGGCACCGGATTCCCCATTCGGATCGTGGGCGAGTACAAGCCACAGGCGCTGACCATCACCCCCGCGCCGCTCGAGCACCAGGCGGTGAAACCTGATCCCCTTGCCTGGCTGGCGGCTCCCCCGGTCAGCAGCTTGATCGTGCGGTCCAGCAACAAGCTCGTGATCGGCCAGGGCAACGCCAGCTCGACCGTTGTCCTGGAGCCGGGCGTCTATAGGGGCGGCATCGAGCTCAAGAACCAGTCGATCGCCTACCTGCGTCCGGGGATCTACGTGATGGACGGTGGCGGCTTCAGCGTCGGCGCCGGCCAGAAGGTGTACGCCATCCCGGGCTCAAAGAGCAACACGACCCTCGCGACCTGGGCGACCGATTGCACGGCGACCAACTGCGGCATCCTCCTCTACAACACGGGCACCACCGGCAACGGCGCGTTCGCGATGAAGGAAGTCTCGATCGGCGCCCAGGCGACCTTCAAGGTGCTCTCCTACAACCCCGACCCCGCTGTCGATCGCACCAAGCTGGCCAATGGCACCCCGTACCACAACGAGACCTACAGGAACCTGCTCATCTGGCAGTCGGCCGCGCCGGTGCCGACCAGCAGCTACTCCCAGCCGATCATGTCACTGAGCGGTGGCGGCAAAGTGTTCATGGTGGGCACGGTCTACGCCCCATCGGCCAAGGTGCAGATGGGTGGCAACTCGGGCGGGGCGGGCGGAGACAGCGTCGATCTGACCCTCCAGTTCATCACCTGGGACCTGGAGCTGTACGGCAACTCAAGCTTCTGGTTCCGCTACGACGCAAGCAAATTCCCGAAGCTACTCGATTACGGCCTGATCGAGTAGCCCCGGCTCCCTTCCCTCCGCTCGACCGCGGTCCAGCCGCGCCGGACCGCGGTTCGACGTAAGCGGCAGCTAACGCGCCAGTAAAGGTCGTCGGGCAGGCTGGCCGAATGCGCCTGCTGGATCTGCTCCTTCCGCCGGCCTGCGCAGGGTGTGGCCGCTTCGGGCACCTGGTCTGCCGCGAGTGTCTGCTGGGGTTTCGCGCGGCGTCCACCCCGGATGACCGGTTCGTGGCGTCGGATCCCGGGACGATGGTTGGCGACGCGCTCGAGCTCGCGATCGCGGCCTTCGCGCATGGCGGAACGCTGCGACGGGCCCTGCAGCGGCTCAAGTACGGCGGCAGTGGCCGCATAGCCGTTCCACTCGCACAGGCCGCAGCGCCCGCCCTGGAGGCCCTGAAGGGGGTCTGCGGACCGCTGCCGCTGGTTCCAGTGCCCGTCCACGAAGCGCGCCGGCGCCAGCGGGGGTACAACCAGGCAGCGCTTCTCGCCGACGCGCTGGCCATCGAGGCCGGGCTGCCGGTGCTCGATATCCTCGAACGCCGCAGGGCCACCGCCCGTCAGCACGGACTGGGGAAGGCGGCCCGACTGCACAATCTGCGGGGTGCGTTCGCGCCGCGCGAGGGGGCTCGGATCCCGCCGCACCTCATCCTGGTCGACGACATCCTGACGACCTCGGCGACCCTGGAGTCCTGCGCCCAGGTCCTCCGCGCCGCGGGAGCCGCCGCGGTTTACGGCTTCGCGATCGCCCGCGAGGTTTGATCCTGAGTCCTCGTGGCGCTGGTGCTACCGTAGTCCGCACCACAGCGGAGGACCCGAGATGAGGACCACCGTGAACTCGCGCAACCTCGAGCTGACCGACGAGTTGCGCGCCCAGATCGACCGCAAGTTGCATCGCCTGGAGCGGATCACGCATCCGGATGCCGATGCCACCGTCGAGCTGATCGTCCACGCCTCCCGCGCCGCGGAGACCTCCCACGTGGCCGAGGTCAGCCTCGTCAACAACGGGACGGTGATCCGTTCCGTCGGGACTGGCCCGAGCATGAGCGCAGCGCTCGACAGCCTGGTCGATCGACTCGAGCGACAGGTGGTCCGTGCCCGGGAACGCCCGCGCAGTGTCCGGGATCGAGCGGAGGAGGGCCTGCAGGGCCGATCAAGCTCATCCGAAGCGCCGGCTGGCGCAGCCGAAGCCGACGCAGAGGCAGCGGGCGCGCCGCGGGTGGTCGAGGTCAAGCGCTACGACATGACGCCGATGTTCGAGGAGGACGCCATCCTGCGCATGGACGAGCTCGGGCATGCCTTCTTCGTGTTCCTCAATGCGGAGACCGATCGCATCGGAGTGGTCTACCGCCGTGGCGACGGCGCCTACGGAATCATCGATCCGGTCGTCGAGCGGTCCGGGAGGGCGAGCTGAGGCGCTCGGCGGGCGTCAGCCCGTCACGGTGGGCAGGACCAGCAGCGCGGCGACGATCGCCATCAACGAAACGAAGAAAGCAAACAGGGCGACCGCCAGCAGGTCGAGGCGTCGCGGCGTTCCGGGCTCGGGCTCCATGGCCGGCACCCTAGCACGACGGCAGCCGCGCCGGCGTCTCACCTGGCCGGCTGATGCGCCCCGGGTTGGGATCCACCTGGGGGTCGCCGGCGGGCTGCTCAAGGCCGCGCGACGAGCACGGCAGATCGGGGCGACCGCCCTCCAGATTTTCAGCGACAACCCGACCGCGTGGCGACGCCGCTCCGAACCGCCCGCCGATGCTCCTGCGTTCATCGCGTTCTGCGCTCGCGAGGGGATCGCCCCGATCGCGATCCACGCCAGCTACCTGATCAACCTGGCGGGATCGGCCGAGCCCTTTGCCCGCCAGTCAGTCGACGGGCTGACCTACGAGATGCAGCGAGCGCCGGCCTACGGAGCCACGCTCGTGAACGTTCACATCGGATCGCATCGGGGTGGGGGGCGAGATCGCGGCGTCGCGCGCCTGGCCGCCAATGCATCGGCGGTGCTGGCCGACTCGCCCGATGAGGTACGACTCGTACTGGAGAACTCGGCCGGCGGCGGCGACACCCTCGGGGGCACGCTCGAGGAGCTGGCCGCCATTCTGGAGGCGGTCCCGCCGACCAGCTCTCATCGGCTTGAGTTCTGCCTCGACACCGCGCACCTGTGGGGTGCCGGGTATGACATCTCGGCCGCGGAGGGGGCGACTTCGGTCCTCGATCGGTTCGACCAGCTGATCGGGCTCGATCGGCTCGCGCTGGTTCACCTGAACGACTCGCGGTCGCAGCTGGGGTCGCGCGGAGACCGCCACGAGCACATCGGGGCGGGGAGGATCGGGGCGGCCGGCCTGGCGGCCTTTCTCCGGGACCCGCGCCTGCCCGGGCGAACGACCCTGGTGATGGAGACCCCTGGTGTGGACGAGGACTTCGACGCGGTCAACATGCGCCGCAGCTGGCTGCTGTACGGCGGGGCTGAGGCGCTCCCGATCCTTCCAGTCCGGGCCTTCAGGACCTCTCGAGCATCGACGCGGAGATCGAGCTAGGTGCGGTAGCCGTTCCCGTTGGCGTTGGCGAGGTCGGCCTCGGCACCGTTGCTGTCGTCTCGCAGCCGCCGTCCCCGCAAAGCGATGTAGGTCTGCATCAGGCCGCGAACATCGGCCTCTGAGAGGAGATCGTCCCCGCGCAGCGCGTACTCGACCCTCGCAGTGGGCGGCAGCTCCCGGGCGCCCTGCGTTGCGAAGTAGGCGGGTCCGTCGGACTCTTCCCGGATCTCACGCAGGCCGCGGGCCAGCTTGGTGGCGGTGCCCAGCGACGGCATCCGGTCGCCCTTGATGAGCCGGGAGATGGTCGAGTGATCGACCCCCGACTGCAGGGCCAGTTGCCGCTGGCTCATCTTCTTTTCCTTCAGCTGGCCTCGCAGCCAGCTGTTGAACGACCGCGGAGTCTGGAGCGTCATGCGCCTTCGTCCTGTGCCGTCGCCCACCCGGACATGAATCGCCCGAGTGGTGCGTGCGAGCAACCGCAGAATCGCAGTGGCGGGGTGGTCTCTCAATGGGAGAAAGGTACCGACCGCATCCGGCATGCGGTGAGTGGGTCAGGCTGGAGAGGCCTCCGAACCGGAGCTCCCCGCGTGTGCGCGGCGCACCTTCGTGGAGAAGGCATAGAAGATGCCGCCCAGCACGATCACGGTCAGGATGCTGATCGCGCGATCCGTCAGAGCCACCGCCACGGCCGGCTCGCCGACCACGCCGTAGAGGGTCAGCAGTCCGACGATCCCCGCCTCAACGAAGCCGACTCCGGCCGGGGTGAGTGGAATGGCCGTCAGCAGCGATCCGGCGAGCGCCACGAACAGCGACGCGCTGATCCCCAGGTTCGCGTCCGGGAGCTGGAGGGCACGAATCACGAAGAAGAGGCGCAGCCCCTCGAAGAGCCAGATGACGGTGGTCAGGGCCCCGATCACCGGCACGCTGCGGACGGTGAGGGCGCCGGTGCTCCCCTCGTGGAAACGCTGGTAGAGGTCGCCCACGCGCTCTGGCAGGAAGCGTGTCAGGTGTCCCCCGAAATAGTTCAGGCCGATCACCAGCAGGACCAGGATCGCCGCCACCGCGAAGCCCGCCAGGAAGAGCGCATCGATCTCGGGCCGTGAACGCCCTCGGAAGCTCCAGAAGCCCGCTGCCAGGGCGAGCGCGAAGATGACCACGATATCGGCGATCCGCTCGATGAAGATCGTGCCGACGGTGCGCGAGATCGAGCCGCCGTAGTTGCCCTTCAGCAGGTATGCGCGGTACAGGTCGCCCAGCTTGGCCGGCACAACACAGTTCACGAACCAGCTCAGGAACAGGATCTCGGTGGCATCCCGCCTGCCGATGTGCGTCCCGACGCGACCCAGCACGAATCGCCAGCGGAGCCCTCGCAGCGGGAAGGTCGCGTAATAGGCGAGGGTCGCCAGCAGCAGGAAGAGCGGGTTCGCGGCAGAGATCTTGCTCCATGTCTCGCCGAGGTCGATGTTCAGGACCACCCGGAAGAGCAGCACCAGCATCGCCACGCCGAATACGATCGAGCCGATCGTCCGCACGTTGAGGAAGCGCCGCGCCAGGCTCACCTCGCGCTCGGGGATCGCCTCCTCGGGTGGCGCACCCAGGAATTCGCCAGGCTCGTACACGGTGTGGCCGTGCTCGCGGGGGCCGGGCTGCTCGCTATCCGCGGTCATCTGAGGCCTCGGCGTCGCTCGGGTCTGGCAGCTCCGAGGGCGCCGGGGCCTCGATGGGCTCCTTCTCGACCCGTTTCGGCGCCTCGGGCCCCAGGACGGGGGCGGTGGCCGTGCCGCGGCCGAGCCAGCCACGGACGATGTTGGTCCACACCGCGTACCGCGTGGTGAGGTGGATCAGGACGGTGGATCGGCTGCCGTGCCACTCGTTCTCGACAAGCCCCTCGCGCAGCTCATCGGCGGTTTCGAATGCCGGCAGCGCGTTGAAGCTCATCGCCACCTCGAAGGACGAGTGGCTGTCGCTGCATGCGATACCCGGGATGCCGTTCCGCGCAGCGAAATCGGCCGCCTGCTGATTGTGGCGGCTGAACGTCACCCGGCTGTTGAAGACCTCGACCATGTCGATCTTGCCGGCCGCCGCCAGGCGCTCCAGCGGCAGCGGTCGGATATGCGATGAACGGAGCGGATCAAACGGGTGCGGGATGGAGACCAGCCCTCCCTGTGCGTGGATCTCGTCGGCCGTCTGCTCTGCCGTCAGGCCGCGCGGGATGGTGCGCTGCAGGAAGATGCCCACCACCTCACCATCCGTGGTCGAGACCTCCTCGCCGAGAATCACGGTGAGCCGCTCGTCGACGCCGAGTGCCGCCGCCCTGTCGCGCACGGCGATCCCGCCCTCCACGTTGTTGTGGTTGGTCACCGCCACGTGCGGGAGGCCGCGCTCCAGGGCGACGCGGATGAACTTGTCTTCCGAAAGGATCGAGTCCCGGCTGAAACGGTGGTGGGTGTGGAAGTCCGCGAATGCGAGCGCCCGCCGGGAGGCCCGCACGGCGGGCATGGCAGCGACATCGGCCCGTGCCGCGATCGAGGCGGGCGCGGCGACCGTCATGAGCCGCGCACCAGGCTCTTGCGGAACTGGTCGAAGTGCTCCAGCGCGAGGCCCGTGCCGACCGCGACCGAGTTCAGTGCGTTGTCGGCCACGTGACATGGGATGCCGGTCACCTGCGTCAGCAACGCGTCGATGTTCCGCAGCAGGGACCCGCCACCGGTCATCACCATCCCCTTGTCGATGATGTCGCTCGAAAGCTCCGGCGGCGTCTGCTCCAGGACGTTGCGGACGGCGGTGATGATCTGCGCCAGCGGTGCCTCGATCGCCTCGGTCACCTCGCCGGAGGTGATCGGGATGGTGCGGGGCAGGCCGGCGATCATGTCGCGCCCCTTGACCTCCATCTGCATCGGCTCATCGAGCGCCAAAGCTGAGCCGATGCCGATCTTGACCTCCTCCGCGGTCCGTTCGCCGACCATGAGGTTGTACTTGCGGCGTATGTAGTT
>JBKKBV010000099.1:0-5271 GCA_046713375.1 Candidatus Limnocylindria bacterium | reverse complement strand
AGGCTGACGATGCTCGAGTCGATGAGGGTGAAGCCGGCCATCCAGGCCAGGGCCAGGAGCCAGGCGGGTCGCGCCACCTCGCCAGTGTCGAGGGAGTGTCAATCGGCTCAGGTGGTGAAGAAGCGCTCCGCCAGACTTCTCCCGCAGGCGCTGCTCGATCGCCCGCTCCATTCCCGCCGCGGCAGCCTCGACCGGCGCGCCGGTCGCAGGAACGCACGCGGCAGATGGGAGAGGGCCCGGACCATGAGCGGGTGGCCATGCTGCGGCGCGCGTGCGCGGTGTCGATCGCGTTGAAGTAGATCACCCCGATTGGTATGCTCGGGGCGATGAAAGCGGTACGGATCAGGACCGTCGGCCAGACTGTCGCAAGGACTCCCGTCCAGAGATGTAGTGCTTAGTGCGATTGCCGGGGCTGGTTGAGATGCACGACCGTTCCCAGCAGGTTCGGATACGAGATGCGGTTGCGACGGACTTCGACCTGATTTCTGCACTGATGGTCCGGGCGAACGACGAGTACTCGGACATGGCAACCAACCCAGCCTGGCGTTCCTATCTTAAGGACGCGGCAGATGTTGCGGGTCACGCGGCCACGTTGACGGTGATCGTCGCGGAACAGTCAGGTTCTCTGGTGGGATCCGTTAGTTACGGCGCCCCACATGACCCCCCGGAAGGTAAACAAAGCTTGCCCGCGGACTGGGCTGTGATCAGGTTGCTGGCGGTCGACCCGCCGGCGCGCGGCATGGGTATTGGCCGGACGCTAGCACTCGAGTGTCTGGCTCGCGCCCGGCAGGATGGGGCTGCGAGCGTCGGCCTAACAACCCATGAGCGGATGGCCGTGGCTAAATCCATGTACGAGGACATGGGTTTCGTGCGAGCGCCGAACTACGATTACTTCCCCGATGCAGAGGTCCACGTCATCGCCTACCGACTTGATCTCTCCTGACGCGAGGTTCGGGCTTACGACCTCCTGGATGCTCGCCGCGCCCTTCCTGTACGTGAGCGTCGGTGATGCCTCGGGGTAGTTGGTTGAGCGAAGCGGGGTCCTCTCCATCGCTCGGCGGAGCGTATCTTCGACCCTGCCGAGCAACCCCGGCGGCAACCTCCAGCGCCAGGAACCTAGGGTCGTCCCCCGAAGCCTCGATCACTCGGCCCAGAGCGCGTTCACGACCTCCATACGATCGACGCTGATCAGACCTCCGCCGGAGTTTCGCACCGCCAGCACGCGCTGGTCGTCGCCGGGTGCTTCGGCCGCCTCCATCGCCTCGCGGCTCTGCCAGATCGACAGGGCCGCGGCCCGGCCGGTGGTGCGATCGACGAGGCAGTAGACCGCGCGGAGACCAGGGATCTCGCCCGGACGCAGCGCTCGTTCCTGCGGCGGTGGGATCGCGTCCACCTCGCCTGGATCCCAGCCACGACGGTGAGCCGCCCGTAGAGCATTGAGGCCCTCCTTGTGAGTGCCGTCAGCCAAATGACGTAGACGCGCTTGACGGTCCCATCGCCCAAACGGAAGAGGCCGACAATGGCCGAGTCTAGCGTCCGGTGGTTGGAGTGTGCGAACACGAGATCCCCTCGGCGATCGACCTGAGCAGGGTTCAGGTCCAAAGGAGAAGCGGCCACAGGAAATGGGGCGATCAGTGCGCGCCTCGGTTCTGTACCCTTGCCCGTACCCTGTAGCGGGCTGGAGCCCGCTGGATTCGGCCGGAGCTGACCGGATCAACCGTGCTCAGCCGGAGCCCACCGGACCAATGCGGCGAATCCGGTATGCGGTACCAACTCCGCCCTCATCGGCCCGATCTGACTTCAGATCGGGCATTCTCGTTGCCCGCCGCGGCCGATCCGAACCCTTATCGCCCCACGCTTCCGGCGCTGATTGCTGAGGCGGGTCCTGGTCGACCTAGAGTTCCGGTGGGGGAGCCTGGCCTGAAACCAGCCGATCCCGCTTGACGGAAGCCTGAAGGCTCAGGTCATTTGCTCGAAATACTGTGGGCACCTGTTCCGGCGAGAAGGGCGTCCCCGAGCTGGCGGGCGGAGCGGGCGAGGCCGTCGACCTCGCGTTCGCTCGTCCGCGGATTGATGTAGCAGGGCCGGATCGCGAACCGCCCCGCCACCCGCGTCGTCGAGGGGACATAGGGCGTCTCGGCCCGCAGACGACGTGCGATCTCAGCATTGAGGCGATCGAGCGCCGGCTCGTCCAGTTCGGGTGCCCGATACCGGAAGCAGCAGATCGACAGCGTCGGCGGCACCAGCAGCTCGAGCCGCGCGTCGGCGTCGACGAGGGCCGCCAGGCGACGGGCGAAGTTGTTGTGGCGGACGACCCGCTCGCGCATTCCGTCGGCGCCGATCTCACGCAGGATCGCCCATACGACGACGCCTCGCGACGGCGCCGACTGGTCCAGGTTGAAGTCGTGGAAGAGCTCACCGAAGCTATCGAACGGCGAGATCGCCTCTGTGTCGGCGTCGACCGCGCCTTCGAGGTACTCCGCGGGCTCGAGCGTGAACGCCCGACCGAGGAGGCCGCGATCGCGGACGTAGGCAGCGCCGATTCCGACCGGGGCGGCGAGCCACTTGTGCGGGTCCACCACGGCCGAGTCGGCTCGCTCGAGGCCGTCGTACAGCGCGGCGACGCGCTCGTCCAAGCGGCCGAAGAGGCCGTACGCGCCGTCGACGTGGAGCCATGTGTCGAATTCGACGGCGAGGTCGGCCATCGGACCGATCGGGTCGACCGCGCCGGTGTTTACCGTCCCGGCGGTTGCCACGATGGCCACCGGGACCGTTCCAGCCGCCCGATCCGCCTCGAGCCGCCGGCGCAACTCGTCGATGTCGATCCGACCGGCTTGGTCCACCGGCAACGCCACGACCGCGGCTCGACCCATACCGAGCACCGCCGCGGCACGGAGCACAACGTGATGGACCTCGCTGCTAGCGTAGATCCGGGCATCGACGTCGGGCAGGCCGAAGCGGGCGGGATCGCGACCGAGCCGCTCGAACGCCTGCTGGCGGGCCGCGCCCAGGGCGACGATGTTCGCCGAGGAGCCGCCTGCCGTGAACGTCCCTTGCCACTCGTGTGGAATCCCTAGGAGAGCCGCCAGCCAGCCCAGCGCAACTGACTCGAGGTAGTTGAACGACTGGACCCACCAGCGCTGCGAGCCAGCAACAGCCGCAGCAAGGATCGCGACCGATCCCACGGTCGTGGGTGCGGTGGTTACCCAGCCGTTGAAGCCCGGCGCCCCGTTTCGAAGGCCGTTGGGAATGACGACCTGTGCCAGTTCGTCCAGAACCGCGTCGAGGCCGACGCCGTGGTCCGGCAGCGGCTGGTCGAGCTGGTGCCGCCAACGCTCGCGCCCACGCGCTGCGGGGTCGGGTCCCTCATAGCGTGTGAATTGTTCAAGCGCTGGGATGAGCCGTCCGGTCGCCTCAGCCAGCCGGGACGTCTCGGCCTGATCGCTTGCCTCGGAACGGTGGGTCTCACTCGAAGAAGTGGCCATGGGCGTAGTTTGACGCACGCGGCACCGCGTGCGAGCCTTGTATTCTCTGGTCTCGTGAACCGGCTGCATCGCCGGCGGTCTGCCCGAGGACGAACTCGCCACGCAGGTGGAGGGAGCGGGATTCCGCGACGTCGAGGTCCGCCGAGGCGTGGACGTCTTTGGTGGCGCTCCGCAGCACTCCAACGCGGCCAACTTCGGCACGATGGGGGCCGGGATCACCGGCCACAAGCCATGAGTTTCACGAGCGGCACCCACGGGTCAGCAATCCCAGAGTAAAGGAAAGACCTCAATGGCAGACCTCACGACCGGCCCGGACCTCGCCGCGATCAAGCAGCGCCAGCAAGCAACTTGGGCGAGCGGCGACTACCACATGATCGGAACCCAGATCCTGATCGTCTCGGAGCTGCTCATCGAGGCCCTCGACCTGCGCTCCACCGAACGTGTTCTCGACGTCGCCACCGGCAGCGGCAACGCCGCGCTTGCGGCAGCCCGACGCGGGTGCACCGTCGTCGGCCTCGACTATGTGCCGGCGCTCGTCGAGCGGGCCCGGCGGCGGGCCGAGGCTGAGGGCCTCAAGGCCGAATTCGTCGAGGGCGATGCCGAGGCGCTACCGTTCGAGGACGGCAGCTTCGACGTGGTCAGCTCGGTCTTCGGCGCCATGTTCGCGCCGGACCAGGAGCGGACGGCGCGCGAACTCGCCCGCGTCTGTCGAGCCGGTGGTCGGATCGGCCTCGTGGCGCACACGCCCGAGGGCTTCATCGGCCAGCTGTTCAAGACGAACGCGAAGCACGTCCCGCCGCCGGTGGGACTGCGCTCGCCGGTCCTCTGGGGCACCGAGGAACGGCTGCGAGAGCTCTTTGGCGACGCCATTGCCGAAATTCACGCCGCGAAGCGACACTACGTCTTCCGCTACCGCTCGCCGGAGGCGTACCTCGAGTACTGGCGGCGCTACTACGGGCCGACCATGAAGAGCTTCGAAGCAGCCGGAGAGGTCGGTCGCGCGGCGCTCGAGACGGACATGCTCGACCTCGTCGCCCGCTTCAATCGCGCCGACGACGGCAGCATGGTGGTACCCAGCGAGTACCTCGAGACGGTGATCGTCAGGCGGTAGGCAGCGAGGCGGTGCGGCCGGCACGATCACCGTCCAAACCTGGATCGGCTGACGCCGGTACCACTAGGTCGTTCTGCATGCTGATCACCCTACGCGAGGCGACCAAGATGACCGCCTTCACTTGGTATGGGCACCCTGGGGGCGATTGGTTCCATCTGGCTCTGGCCCGCTCTCAGGGTCATGGGACAGTCGGGCCAGCGGCTGGCGTGGTGAGCCCTTATCTGAGCCCTTATTCCGGCCGTCCCAAGCGTCCCATGGCGGTCAGTATTCGCCCAGCGGTACCAGCGTGGAACGCATGGGTTGCTATGCTCAGAATCCGGTATGCGGTACCACAATTGTGGTTGGAGGCGTCCGCCTGCCCCACATCTTGTGGTGTTGCCTGGGGGCGACGTGTAATCGCCTCTGCTCTCCCGAGGGAGCACGGGGCCAGGCACCAGTTGGTCACTCGAGGCTCGATCAAGCTCAGACTTGTCCCGCTCTGCCTCGCCGGACCCTCGTTCGTCCTCCCGCGCCTACGTGCGCGCCTCCTCGTCATGGTATCTCAGTCAGCTGGCGACTCCGGCGCCGATTGTTGAGCGCCCCTTCCCGAGTCCTCGAGGGCGTATGCGACGGCCCGCTCGGTGGTCATCGCCTGGCCCTCCGCCCAGGCCGCCGCCAGCTGCGGGTTGCTCTGGG
>JBKKBV010000098.1:0-3444 GCA_046713375.1 Candidatus Limnocylindria bacterium | reverse complement strand
GGGCGCAATCCGGACCGGCCGCAACCGCGCCGCCCTGATCGCATGGGGGATGGTGCCGCGTGGCGAGGTCGAGATCATCGTGGCCGGACTCGCGCTGGCGGCGGGCGCCATCGAGCCGGACCTCTATGCGGTGATCGTGGGCATGGTGGTGATCACCGCCATCCTCGTGCCGCCGCTGATGGGGCCGCTCGTCCGGCGGGCGGAGCCGGCGATCTCACTCGAATAGCAGGAGGCCCCTCGCGGACGAGGGGCCTCCCAAGCGTGAACCGAGAACGGTCGAGGGCTACTCGCCGCCCTCGGTGACCTCCACGACGGCCTTTTCGAAGTCGTCGCCGGTCGCGTCCTCGAGTCCGTCGAGGGCGGCCTCGGCGAGATCCGTGCGGAACGCTTCGTCGGGCGGCTCGGCCGCGATGATGTCGGCCTCGAGCGCCGTGTCGACCGTCTGCGCCCAGGCATCGGCGCTCAGGATGCCGATCCCGTCAGGCGACGGCCAGATCAGGGCGTTGATTTCGTTCATCATCCACTTCTGGTGGCCGGCGCCGAGCGTGCTGCCGTTGTCGACCACGAACTGCTCGCATGCCGCGGCATTGTCACGGCAGTAGATCCAGCCCTTGAACGAGGCGCGCAGGAACTTGGTGGCGATGTCCTCGTTATCGCCCTCGGCGAGCCACGCGGCGCGCGCCCAGACGGCGTCCTGCAGCATGGCCGTCCCCACCTCGTTGTAGTCGATGACGTTGATGTCATCTTCCGTGTACAGCTCGCCCGTGTCCGGGTTGATCGTTTCGAGCAGCTGCGCGTACTCGTTGTAGATCATCGCCTCGGCGACGTCGACGCAGTCGGTATCGGCCTCTGCGCAGCCGTCATATGCGGCGAGCAGCTCGGCCATGCTGAAGCCCTGCGTCACCTGGGTGAAGTCGACGCCCGGCTCCAGGCCTTCCTTCCGGGCCGACGCGATCACCTCGAGCTCGTTGCCGAAGCCCCAGGCGCCCACCTTCTTGCCGACGAAGTCGGCCGGCGAGGTGATGCCGCTGTCCTTCCACGACACCGACAGGGTGCCGGCTCGCTGGAAGACCTGGGCGATGTTCACGAGGTCGGAGCCGGCCTCGCTTTCGCGTGCCTGGAGCACCTTCGGCACCCATGCGAGCGTGAATTCCGGTCCGTCCGACGCCGATCCGACGACCTGCGGAGCGATCTCGGCGCTGCCCGGGATGATGTCGACATCGAGGCCCTCGGCCTCGTAGTAGCCCAGCTCCTGGGCGGCGTAGTAGCCCGCGAACTGGGCCTGTGGGAACCATTGAAGCTGCAGCCGCACCGTCGTCAGCTCGACGCTTCCGCCTGGCCCGGTCTGGCACGCGGCGAGCACGAGCATGACGCTGACGGCCACCGCCAGCGCGATCCTGGGTACCCTCATCTCGACTCCTCGATCATTCCATCGGCCCGGGGTGGGCCACTCTCCGCAATCAGCTGATTCTACGGGCGGGGCAGGCTGCTGGCCAGCCCGTGGCGACATCACGCCACGCGCTCTCCCCGGACCGATGGATGCCACGGGATCAGCACCCGCTCGCTGCCGGCTACGACCAGGTACATCACGATCCCGGTCACCGAGACGACGAGGATGGCGGCCCAGGTCACCTCGAACGCCAGCGTGCTGGCGCTCTCGACCACCACCCGCCCGAGGGCCACGTTCAGTCCGCCGAAGTATTCTCCCACCACCGCGCCGATGAGGCTCAGCGTGGTCCCGATCTTCAGCCCGGTGAGGAAGAACGGCAGCGCGTTCGGGATGCGGACCTTGCGCAGGATGGCCATGTCGCCGGCGGCATACGAGCGCATCAGCTCGAGCGACGAAGCGTCCACCTGGGTCAGGCCGCGCAGCACGTTGATCATGATCGGGAAGAAGACCAGTGCCGCCGAGATGGCCATCTTGGAATAGGGGCTTTGCGACCCGAACCACTGGTTGGCGATGGGCGCGAATGCGACGATTGGGATGGCGTTCACCGCGATGCCGACCGGCAGCACGATGTCCCGCGCGGTGGGGAAGCGCGCCACCGCGAAGGCGACCGCCAGGCCCAGCAGCGCCCCAGCGATCAGCCCGCCCCCGGCCTCCTGCAGGGTGACCTGCGCCGCGGGGAAGATCTGGTAGCCGACGTCCCAGTTCTCGACCAGCGCAGCTGCGATCGCCGACGGCGCCGGCAGGATGAACGCCCGGATCTCGAGCGCGCGGATGACGGCCTCCCAGCAGGCGATGCCGGCCACTCCGACGACGATCGCCGGGAAGTAGCGGATCACCCGCTCGCGCGCCTTCCTCACCCGATCAGCCCCTCCGCCTCGGCCCGGTCCAGCGAGGCGAGTCCCTCGTCGGCGCGCCCCTCGCCGCCGCGCAGCGCTTCCCGCACCTCGGTCACCATCTCGAAGTAGCGCCGGCTCTCACGCGTCTCCACGCCACGCGGCCGCGGGAGGTCGATCTCAACCACGCGCGTGATGCGCCCCGGGCGCGCGCTCATCACGACCACGCGGCTCGACAGGAAGACCGCCTCGGGGATCGAGTGCGTGACGAAGACGACGGTGATGCCCGTCTGCTCCCAGATGCGCAACACCTCGGAGTTCATCCGTTCGCGCGTCATCTCATCGAGCGCCCCGAATGGCTCATCCATGAGCAGGATCGAAGGCGAGAAGGTGAGCGCGCGGGCGATCGCCACGCGCTGCTGCATCCCGCCCGACAGTTGGTACGGATGGTGGCGCGCGAAGTCGGTCAGCTCGACTAGCGCGAGCATCTCGCGCACCCTCGCGTCGCGAGCCGCTCGATCCTGGCTGGTCAGCTCCAGCGGCAGCCGGACGTTCTCCTCGACGGTACGCCACTCGAATAGGACGGGCGCCTGGAAGACCATGCCGTAGTCGCGGTCGACGCGGGCCTGGTGCGCGCGCTTGCCATTGACCGTGACCGAGCCGGCCGAGGGCTGGGTCAGGTCGCCGATGAGCCGAAGCAGCGTCGACTTGCCGCAGCCGGACGGCCCGATCAGCGACACGAACTCGCCGCGCCGCAGCTCCAGGTCGATCCCGGTCACGGCCGTCATCGTCTCGCCGCTCGGAAGCGCGAAGGTCTTCTCGAGGCCCGCGAGCCGGACGACGAGCGGGTCGGGAGTCGGTTCGGTGGTCATCCCGCGGACGCCTCCGGCCGGCCGCGCAGGACGCGCAGCTCGACCACGCGCACGAGCGCATAGAAGGTAATGCCCAGCAGGGACGCCACGAAGATGGCCCCCCACAGCTTCGACGGGTTGGTGACGTATTGCTGGTTGAACTCGATGATCGACCAGCCGAGGCCGTTCTGGATCGCGCCCGGTCCCTCGCCGATGATCGCGCCCACGATGCTGGCGGTGGCGGTGATCTTCAGGGCGGTGAACAGGTAGGGGAGCGAGGCTGGCAGGCGCAGCTTCCACAGGATCGTAC
>JBKKBV010000097.1:0-11154 GCA_046713375.1 Candidatus Limnocylindria bacterium | reverse complement strand
GCCCTGGAGCGTGGATTCCGCCGCCTGACGCCGGATCACCGGACGGCGCTGGTGCTTCACCACTACATGGGGCTGTCCCTGCCCGAAGTCGCCGACGCCATCGGCACCCCGCTCGGGACGGTCAAGTCCCGCATGCACCACGCAACCCAGGCACTTCGAGCGGCGCTGGAGGCCGATGCCCGCACCAGCGGTATGACGAAAGGCGGCACGGCATGAACCGGAACGACGATTTCAATCGCACGCTGCAAGCGTGGCTGCGCCGGGAGGCGCCGCCACAGGCGCCTGATCGGGTGCTCGAGGCGGCACTGCAGCGAGTTTCCACCGAGTCCCAGCGACGAAGCTGGCAGCAGCGTTTGGTAGGAGAGACCCCCATGGCCACCCTTCTTCGCGCCGCGGCGTTGACCGCCGTGATCGCCCTGGCCGTACTTGTCGGCCTTCAGCTCAACAACCTGATTCCGGATGTCGGTGAGTCGTCGCCGTCTCCAACGATTCCCGAGCCAAGCCCTTCGGCATCGCCGAGCTCGACCCCGCCGGCGGGCTGCGTCAACCCGCCAACGGACATCACGTCGCTCATCGACATGATGCCTACGGGACCGCTCGACCCCGGTGGCGACCCCGTCGCCTGCTACGGCAATACCCCGCTGACATTCGAGGCGACCTGGTTGGGCGGCGGCGTGGCGGACTGCCCGGCTGCCCCGGAACCGGCTTGGCTCGCATGCTCAGCGTTCAGCCTGCAGGCGGCCGGCGATACACGAAACTTGGGCGCGCCACAGCTCATTGTGGCCGTCGACCCGTCGGCCAGCCTGGAAATCGGCCCCAGTGCGTACGCCCAGGTCCGTGTCACCGGCCACTTCGATGACCCGGCCGCCCAAACCTGCCGCGAAACCGCGCTCGGCGGCGGCGCCTCGTCGCTCGCACCGGTGGCGGAGACAATCGAGCGCTGCCGCAGGACGTTTGTCGTGACCGAAGCCGTGTCTCTCGCCGCCGGCGTGCCGAACGTGCTAGGCCCGGATGCGTTCGCCCACGTCGTAGCGGGAAGCGTGAACGTGCGCACGGAGCCCGGCCTCGGCGCGGGCTTCGTCGGCATTCCCGAAGCCGATAATCCCTCCACCATCCCAGCCCTGCTCGGCACCACCGCAGGGTCGGAGCACGTCTACATCCTCGAGGGTCCGGTCGAGGCCGATGGCTTCGAGTGGTTCCGGGTTGCGCCCATCGAGTACGAGGGATATGGGACGGTCGGCGCGATCGCGTTCATCGGCTGGATGGCGTCCGGCGACGGGGTTGATCCCTGGCTGGTCGTCGAGAACCCGTGTCCCGAAGGACCGATGACCCTGGCCGATCTGACCTACACCGCCACGACGACCAACTGGGCGACCCGCCTCGGGTGTTTCCGTGGGCAGGAGCTGACCCTTCGTGGCTGGTACCCCGAGCCGCCGCCGGGCATCGGCTTCGAAGGACCGTGCCCCTTCGAGCAGGCATTCCTGATGTGCTCCCCGATCTACGACATCCGACCGATCGAGATGTCGTTCTACGACGAGCGGAATGCGAATCGGCTCGACTTCGCGGTGAACCCCGACAGCGGGATCGTCATGCCGTCTCGCGAGCAGTGGATCGAGATCACCGGCCACTGGGACGATCCAGCCGCGGCACGCTGTCCGACCGATACCGACCTAGAACTCGGGACCCTGGCCTGTCGCATCCAGTTCGTGATCAGCAGTGTGCGGGCGCTCGGCGCGTCCCCAGCCTAAGCGGCCGCGGCTCGCACGGTGCGCACGTCACGCATCACCAGGAGCCCCAGCAGGACTGCAACCACGGCGCCGATGACGGCGAGGAACGCGTAGCTGGCGGTCGCCACCACGTAGCCGGAGCTGAAGCTGGCGGCTGCGGCCGTCGCCCACACGAGTGCGTCGCTCGCGCCCTGCAGACGCGCTCGATCGCCGAGTGGAGCCTCCCCCGCGAGCAGCGAGCTGCCGGCCACGAAGCCCATGTTCCAGCCGACCCCCAGCAGGAAGAGCGGGATCGAGAGCGCCGCCCCGCCCTCGGGCATCAGGGCGGCGAGCAGCCCGGCCGCGGCGAGTACCGAGAAGCCTGCAAGGACCATGGCGTTCGCGCCGAATCGGTCCGTCAAGCGACCCGACAGCGGCGAGAAGGCGAACATCCCAAAGGTGTGGGCGCTGATCACCAGGCCAACCGTCTCGAGCCCGTGACCCTCGGCGTGGAGGTGGTACGGGGTCATGGTCATGATCAGGGTCATCACCAGCTGGCTGGTCACCAGGGCAACGAGAGCGGTGCGCCCCTGCGGACGTCGGACCACGTCCGCCAGCAGACGGCGCTGAGAGCTCGGGCGCTCGCCGACCCCCCGAGTCGGCTCCTCAAGATGCGGCTGGATCGGCGCCCGAGGACCCATCGTGGCCACCGCCAGGGCGGCGACGAGGAAGACGAAGGCCATCGCGAAGCCTCCGGCCAGCGGCAGGAGGCCCAGGTTTGGCGCGATGCCACCGGCCGGTGCCACCAGGTTCGGGCCAACCACTGCACCGATCGTGCTGCCCCACACCACGAACCCCAGCGCCCCGGCGCGACGATCGACCGGGAAGAGGTCCGCCGCGGCGTAGCGGCTGAGGTTCAGCGCGGCGTTGCCGAAGCCGACCAGCGCCGAGGCGACGAGGAGAAGCGGCAGCGAGGCCGCCATGACCGCGACGATCGCGGTCGCGCCGCCGACCACGGCAATCGATATTCCGAGGATGATCCCGGCACGACGGCCCCGCCGCGCCATTACTGATGACAGGAAGGATGCCGCAAGTGCTGTCCCTGCGACGGCGATCGCACTCGGCCAGCCGCTCGACCCGGCGGAACCGGTGATTCCCGGCGCTGCCAGCGACGCGAGAGTGAAGGTCGCGATGTAGGCGATGCTCGTCAGCGCCGCGGCGGTGAAGTAGGTCGCGAGCGCGCGGGAGCGGAGGCGCTCCATGTCGGGCGCAGAGGACGGGGGCATCGCGCGGATGATAGCGGCGCCCGCACGGTTCGCTGGGGCATCATCCCCGACGTGCAGCTGGCGATCCCAACGATCGAGACCGAGCGCCTGACCCTGCGCCCGTTCCGCGAGGATGACGTGCAGGCATTCTTCGAGCTCTCCCAGAATCCCGATGTCGTCCGCTACGTGGGTGATCGACGCGTCCCCACCCTCCAGGAGGCCTGGCGCGCGGTCGCCGGCTGGCTCGGGCATTGGGCGCTGCGCGGGTACGGGCAATGGGCGATCGAGGAGCGCGCCACTGGCCGCTTCATCGGGCGAGCCGGCATCATCAATCCCGCCGACTGGCCGGGACCCGAGGTCGGATACCTCCTCGGCCGCGACTGGTGGGGGCACGGCTACGCCACCGAGGCGGCACAGGCGGCCATGGACTGGGGCTTCGAGCAGGTCGGCTTCACCGATCTGCTGAGCCTGATCGACCCGGTCAACCAGGCGTCGATCGCGGTGGCCACGCGCCTCGGCGAGTCGCTGCGTGGCGATACCGAGCTGTGGGGCAACCGGGTGCTGATCTACGGCATCAGCCGCGTGGAATGGCAGGCCAGGCGCGCATGACCGGCCGTGGGAAGCTGCTCGGACCACTGAGCGAGTCGCAGTTCCGGCTGCTGTGGATTGGCCAGTCGACGTCGGCAGTGGGAGATGGCCTGACCTTCCTCGCCATCGCTTTTGCCGTGCTGCACATCGGCGGCAAGGCGACGGACCTTGGACTCGTGTTCGCGGCGTTCTTCGCGGCGTACGTCTCGTTTGTGCTGGTTGGCGGCGTATGGGCCGATCGGCTCCCACGCCAGCTGGTGATGGTTGCCGCCGACCTGGTGCGCGGCGTCGTGCAGGTGATCATCGGGCTCCTGCTCCTGGCCGGCGAGGCGCATGTCTGGCAGATCGCAATCGGGGTAGCGGTGTACGGCGCGGCCAGCGCATTCTTCCAACCCGCGAGCACGGGACTCGTCCCGCAGACGGTCAGCGCAGGACGGCTGCAGCAGGCGAACGCGCTAATGAGCATCTCGCGCAACGGGGCCTCGATCCTGGGGCCACCGGTCTCCGGGCTGCTGGTGGCCTTCGCGGGAACTGGCGCCGTCTTCCTGATCGATGCCGCGACGTTCGGCATCAGCGCCATTTCGCTGCTCCTGCTGAGGCCCGTGGCGCGTCCCTCGCCGGATGAGCGCCAGCCATTCCTGGCGGAGCTTGCCGGCGGATGGCGCGAGGTACTTGCCCGCCCGTGGATCGCCGCCGCCCTGGTCGCCTTCGGCATCAGCAACGCTTCGGGAGCGGCGTTCTTCATCCTGGGTCCGGTGATCGCCGACGCTCAGCTCGGTGGGGCCGCAGCCTGGGGTCTGGTTCTCACCGGTGGGGCGATCGGCGGAGTCCTCGGCGGCCTGCTGGCGATGCGAATCCGTCCGCGACGCCCCTTGCTCGTCGGCTTCGCGATGATGTCGCTGATCGCATTGCAACCGCTGTCGCTGGTGGGTCCGGCGCCAGTCCTTCTGATCGGAGGTGCGTTCCTGCTCGGGTTTGGCGCCGGAGAGCTGACCAACACCTGGTGGTTCACGATGCTGCAGCAGCATGTGCCCGAGCACGCCCGCTCACGCGTGAGCAGCTACGACTGGCTGGTCTCCTTCATCTTCCAGCCGGCCGGCTTCCTGGCGGTGGGGCCGCTGAGCCAGGCCATCGGACCCACGGCCACCCTGGTCGGAGCCGCCTCGCTGATCCTGCTGGCCAATATCACCGTCACTCTGCTGCCCAGCATCCGGAGTGTCACCTGGGTCCCGGAGGAGCCGAGCGAGAGGGTCGACGACTCCGACGCCGCCACGCCCGACTAGTTCGGCCAGTACCCCGCCGCCCAGGTCACCGACGCCAGCTTGGCTTGCCCGGCCGTCGATGGATGGAAGTAGTCGCGACCGGTGATGTCGCTGGCCGTGAAGACAGTATTGAAGACCGCGTAGCCGTCGAACCGGCATTGGATGTACAGGGCGCAGGTATCGCGCAGGACATCGTTGTAGGCCTGGTTCCGCTGCCGCACGGCGTCCCGTCTGGCGACATCGGCAGCCGCGGTCGACAAGGGGTTGGCGAGGAGTGACTGGCACACGCCGAAGGTCGCCCAGACGGTCCGCGCGAAGAAGTTGTCCTTGAACAGCTGCCACAGGCGATAGGCGTTGGGGATGGTGACCACCAGCACGCGAACGGAGGGCAGACCTGACGTGAGCGTATTCATGGCGGTGATCAGCTGGCTGCGGAAGGTGGTCACGCTGGTCATCGTGCCCACCGAGGAGGTGCAGAAGTCATTCCCGCCCATCAGGACCGTGACGTACTGCACGCGCTGCGCGACCGCCTTCTGCATCTGACCGGCCAGGTTCGCCATCCTGGCCCCGCCCGCCGCGTCGTTGTAGTTCCGGTCCTGGATGTTGGGGTTCAGCTTCAGAAGGCGCAGGTAGTGACTGTTGACCGCGGACGAGGTGCCGGTCGACCACGAGGCGGACGGATTGTCGGTGTACGGGAAGAAGCCGGTGTTGTAAGCGGTCGTGATCGAGTCGCCGGTAGATGCCATCGACTTCGGGTAGCTGACTGCGCTGGCGGCCGATGGGGAGGCCAGGGCGAGAACGACGACGAGGCCGATGATGGCGGCCGAACGACGCGAACGCATCGGGGTTCCCTCCTGCTGGTGGCGGTGAGGATACGCCCGGGCGACCTGTCTGCCTAATCCCGCGCTAGGGCCTCGAGGGTCGGGAGGTGCTCAGTGGTGCCGTCCGGCCCGAGCGGGATGACCGCCACGTGGTCGGCGCCGGCCGCCACCAGCTCGCCGATCCGTCCCCGCAGGACCTCGACGTCACCCCTCGCGACCATCGCATCGACCAGCCGATCGCTTCCCGGCTTCTCCCAATCAGCGGGCTCGAAGCCCTGCGCAGCCCAGCTGGCCTGGTAGGCGGGGGTGCGCAGGTAGGGGGTCAGGTAGGCTCGGGCCACCGCACGAGCGGCCTCCGGATCGTGTTCCAGGACCGCCGGCATGCTCACCGCCAGGATGGGTCGGGGCTCGCGTGCTGCGGCGGCAGTGTCCAGCACGCCGCGCATCCACGCCACCCGCTCGGGCGTGACGAGGTACGGGAAGGCGCCTTCGGCATCGGTCGCGGCCAGGGCCAGCATCCGCTCCCGAAGTGCCGCGATGAGGATTGGCGGCTCGCCCACCCCCTCGACCATCGGTCCGCGGTAGACGGCGGCCCGGTATGCGGCCAGGTACTCGCGCATGCGCGTCAGCGGCCGCTCGAAGGTGTGGCCGCGCAGCTTCTCGGCCAGATGTGCGTGCGATACGCCGAGGCCGAGCACCAGGCGCCCGGCGGTGGCCTCGTGCAGGGTCATGGCCGCCATGCGCGTGGTCTGGGCGTCGTGGCCCCAGATGCCGACGATGCTGGTGCCGAGCCTGATCTCGCTCGTCTCGCCGGCCAGCAGGCCGAGCAGCGTGAACGGCTCGCGACCAACCGTCTCGGGCACCCACAGCGTCCCGTAGCCGAGCTCGTCGACGCGGCCCGCATAGGCCCGCGCCTCGTCGATCGGCAGGCTGTCGAGGTGGCCCCAGGCGCCTAGGCGGCCGAGATCGATGCTGCTCATGGACCGATGTGCTCGAGCCGATAGCGCACGAACAGCTCGTCGCCGGACCGATGGAGGCTGACCAGCCGTGCCTCCCGCGGATGATCGGCCCATGGCGACCCACCGGGGATCGGCGCGATCATGGGCAGCGCGTCGCTTCCCAGCAGGCGCGCGCCGATCGTCCAGTACAGCTCGTCGATGAGGTCCGCGGCCAGGAAGGCGGCATTGGTGGTCGGTCCCCCCTCGAGCAGCAGGGATTGGATGCCGCGCTCGGCGAGGCGTTCGAGGACCCAGCCGGGTTCCGGCTGATTGGTCGGTGCGACCAGCAGCTCCGTCCCGGGCGGCTCGCCAATCGCCGGTCCGCCACCCACGATCAGGATCCGGCGCTGGTCCCCATGGCTGAACCAGCGCCGATCCGTTGGGACCGGGCCCACGCCCGCGATCACCACCGCGGTCGGCTGCGGAGGTTTGCCGGCAGCGGTCCGCCGGGCGGCGAGGTCAGCCGGCAGGTGCGAGTAGAAGTCGTCGGCCCGCAGGGTTCCCGCACCACTGCCCACCGCGTCGTAGGCAACCCGGTGAAGCTGGAGCAATCGCCGGTCTGCCCGCCCCGAGAGGCCCTCCGCCCGCCCGCCCAGCTGCGCCCGTCCGTCAATGCTGGTCACCATGTTGACCCCCACCAGCGGACGGCCCGGGGGTGGCGACGGCAGCGCCAGGTCGGCGAACGCCTCGTCCAGGTCGAGGTCGGTGGCGGCATCGGGCCAGAGTCGGTCGACACGGAAGGCCGGCATGCGGCGATGGTACCCGCCCCATCGGTCAGTCGAAGATCCGCTCCAGGTGCCAGGTGCCGCGCATCTCGTCGAGGTAGACGGTGCACAGCAGCCCGTCGCGGGTGACGAGCTTGAAGTAGGAGCGGGCGGTGGGCTCGCGCCACCAGTCGTCGTCGACGCGCCAGCGGTTGCAGATCCCCACCTCGCCGTGGGTCTCGCCGTCCAGCCTCAGGCGGAGCGGCGTGCCAGCCGGGTCGGTCTCGACCTGGATCAGGGGATGATCGAGATACAGCCGCGTCATGACGGACCGATCTCCGTCAGCCGTGCCCGCCGTTCGGCCAGCGACGCGCTTGGGCGGTCATGCACGGCCCGCCACAGGCGGCCCTCGCCGAAGCGCATCGTCAGCCGTTCCAGCGACCAGCGCAGCTCCTCCCAGCGCCCGACCCGCGCCTCGAAGGCGGGCAGCTGCCTGGCGGCGGGGTTAGCCAGGCGGTCGAAGGCAAGGCCGATGGCGACGATCCGCGGCTCCTCGCCGTCCTGCTGCGGTTGCCGCGCACGGGTGACCTGCTCCAGGCGACCGATCAGCAGGCGCGCGATCCAGTCCGGCTCGAGCGCCGGTTCGGGAAAGGCCATCTCCACCCTGACCCTTGGGGCATCCTCGAGTCTTAGTGCGAGCGTCGCGCGGCCGGGCGCCAGGTGACGTGCGCGCAGGGCGTCGCACAGCTCCGTGGTGAGGCGGCGCAGGGCCAGGGCGATCTCGGTGATCCCCTCCGCTGGGGGTTCGAAGGCTGCGTTTGCCTTCAACCGTTCCGGACGTCTGCGTGGGACGATTGGCCGCGGGTCCTGGCCCCGAGCGAGCTGCTGGAGCCGCTCGCCTGCCTCTCCGAACTGGGCGCCGACCGCGGATCGAGGGAGGGTGGCCAGCTGCCCCATGCTGGTCAGCCCGAACAGCGCGAAGCGTGCTCGAGTGGCTGAGTCCGCGGGGAGCAGGTCCAGGGTGAGCGGCGCGAGGGCCGTCGCCCCTTCCCGGGGCGGGATCGCGTGGAAGGCGGCCGACGCTCCCTCTCGTTGGGGACGTGCCAGGCGCGCGGCCAGGACCGCCAGCCAGCGGTTGTCGCCTACTCCCGCCTTGACGGGGAGTGGGGCCAGCCCGCGCACCAGCGCCACCGCGCGTGCCGCAATTCGCCGCTCGTCGCCGAGGAGCGGCCCCAGGCCCGTGATATCGACCAGCGCCACTCCCCGGTCGACCGCCTCGATCCGCGGGGAGAGGTCATCGAGCCGGTCCAGCATGGCGTCGAAGAGGGCCTGCTCCCCCTCCCGCGCACGCAACGCCGGCCAGATGAGCGCCAGCAGCCGCGTCATGCGGCTGCCCCACCGTTTCGTTTGCACCCAGTGCAAGTAACGGCCAAGTTGGGCCTCAAAATGGCCTCGGTTGGCGCCAAAAGCACCTCTTCTTGGCTGGCATTTGCGCTGGGCGCAAACCACGGACAAGTTGCGCCCGGCAAGCGCCTCTGCTTGGCCGTTAGTTGCACTGGGCGCAAATCGCCGGGCATCGCGGTCGGTTCAGGCGGAGACGACGCGCAGCGCGGGCTGCTGCTCGAGCGTCGTCGCATCCGCCACTTCGCGCGGGACGGCAGCGGAGCGGAGGAGCGGATCGATGCGGCGCCCCTCGCCGAACCACAGGTCCAGCTCGGCGTGGCCGCCGGCCAGCGCCCAGCGGTGGCGAGTCACGGTCGCCTCGACCCGCTGCCCGACCAGGTCCTCCCCCACCGTAAGCCAGGCACGTCGCGCCAGCGCGACCCGCACCCCGGCCACCCGGACCGCCGCCTCGCGACCAGCCGGTCCGGCCAGCAGCAGGCCCGTGCCCCCGGCGCGCAGCAGCAGGTCGGCCAGGCGGTCGAGGCCGCGTGGCGGAGGGGCATCGGCCAGGTCGAGGACGAGCAGGTCGATCAGGCGGCTGCGAGCCAGCCAGCCGGCCAGCTCCACCGCCTCGGCGGGGTCGGCGGGGCGGACGACCAGCAGCCACTCCAGCTCGACGCTCAGGCGGGCAGCGGTCGACGGGTCGAAGTGTCCGAAGGAATCGAGCCAGGCGACCAGCCCGCCATCGGCCTGGCAGGCGGCCAGCGATCCGAGCGCCAGGCTGGTGGCGCCGCCACCGGCCGGGGCATCGAGCAGGGCCAGGGCGCCGCGCGGCCAGCCGCCGCTGCGCAGCGCGACATCCAGCCCAGGTTGGCCGGTGGGAAGAGGGTTTGCGGCGACCATCGGTCCGGGGTCAACCCCGCGCCGCAGCCCATGCTCGCGCAGCACTTCGAGGAGCTCGGGGAGGGGTCGAATGGACCGTACGGCATCGGTCATGGCCCAACCGATGATAGAACAGATGTTCTAGTTTGTGAAGCCCCCAGAGGCCGCTGATATACTCGGCCTCCCCGTGGGGATGTAGCTCAGTTGGGAGAGCACTGCGTTCGCATCGCAGGGGTCAGGGGTTCGAGTCCCCTCATCTCCACCACTTCACCCCAGCCGAGGGTGAACCGCCCGATCAGGTCCCGCTGCCGGGGTCGTACAGCTCGGCCGAGGTGAGGGAGCCGCTTGCGTCGATGGCGTAGCCGCCCACCACCAACACCGTTCCATCCGACAGCAGGGTGGCGGTGTGACCGTCCCGTCCCTCGATCATGCTCGCGGTGGCGCTCCAGGTCCCGCTGTCGGGGTCGTACAGCTCCGCGGAGGCAAGCCCGCCACCTGTCACCAGAACCCTGCCATCCGCCAGCGGCGTGGCCCTGGGGTCGAGGCGGGCCTCGATCATGCTTCCCGTGGCGGTCCACGTCCCAGTGTCCGGGTCGTACAGCTCCGCGGAGTCCATCAGGAAGACGACCTCGTCCCCGCCGCTGCCGGTACTGCTCATGCCGCCCGCCACGAGCACCGTGCCATCGGGCAGCAGTGTGGCCGACTGCCCGCTCCGGGCCTCGAGCATGTTGCCGGTGGCGGTCCAGGTCCGTGTTTCTGGGTCGTACAGGGCAGCGGAGCCGGTTCCGGTTCCGTCGCCGCTTGTCACCAACACCCGGCCATCGAGCAGCAGCGTGGCCGTGCTCCAGTTGCTGCCGGTCATGCTGCCGGTGGCGGTCCAGGTCTCGCTGATCGGGTCATAGAGCTGGGCCGAGTTGCCGCTCTCGCCGCTGCCCGTCAGCAGCACCGTGCCATCAAGCAGGAGCGTGGCCATCCCGAAAGGCTGGATCATGCTCCCCGTGACGGTCCATATCCTGCTGATCGGGTCGAAGATCTCGGCAGAGAGACCCGGAGTTAGACCGTCACCGCCGCCACCTGTCACCAGCACCCTGCCATCCGCCAACCGCGTGGCCTGGTGACCAAGGCGGCCCTCGATCATGCTCCCGGTCGCTGACCAGGTTCCGTTGCTCGGGTCATATAGCTCGGTCGCTGCGGAGGGCGCGCAGCAGCCGGGCGGTCCGGCGACGAAGACGCTGCCGATGACCAGCACCGTGCCATCGAGCAGCCGCGTGGCCGAGTGGTCAGCGCGGTCCGCGATCATGCTCCCCGTGGCGGTCCACGAGGCCGGCACTGGCTCGACGGGAGTCGCCGAGGCATCGGCTGACGCTTCCGCGGTCGCAGAAGGACTTGCCGAGGCGTCAACGGTAACCGGCAGCTTGAGGATGCCGGACCCGACCAGCACCGCTCCGCCGATGGCCAGCGCCAGCAGCAAGGTGACCGCGATCAGGACCCAGGCACTGCTGCGCCGGGTGGGCTGGATGGCCATGGCTCGCTCCTCGATGTCGT
>JBKKBV010000096.1:0-7007 GCA_046713375.1 Candidatus Limnocylindria bacterium | reverse complement strand
TGGCAGGCCTCTAAGATGCACCGGCCATGAGCTTCTCGACCAACGGCAACGGGAACGGCAAGGGCGCGCCGCTGCGCCCTGAGGACTACACCCCCATCTGGCCGATGGTGCCGGGCACCCGCAAGATCAGCGTCACCATCAATGGCCAGGAGGTCCAAGCCGAAGAGGGGCAGACCATCCTGCAGGCCACGCGCGTGCTTGGGATCGACGTCCCGACCCTGTGCTACGAGCCGAAGCTGGCGCCCTACGGGGCGTGCCGCATCTGCGTGGTCGAGGTCGAGGGCCAGGAGAACACCCCGATCAGCTGTGGCACCCAGATTGAAGAGGGGATGGTCATCACCACCCACTCCGATCGGCTGGTCGAGAACCGCCGCATGGTGCTGGAGCTGATCTTCAGCGACCACGACGCCTACTGCCTGCCGCCCTGCCAGTTCAAGTGCCCCACCCGGGTCGACATTCCCGGCTACCTGAAGCAAAACACGCTGGGCAACTGGGAGGAGGCGACGCGCATCCTGAAGCGCTCGCTGCCGTTCCCCGCCATCCTGGGCCGCGTCTGCCCCGCGCCGTGCGAGACGCACTGCCGGCGCGAGGAGGTGGACACCGCCATCGCCATCCGCGATTCGCACCGCTACTGCGCGGACCGGGTGCTCGAGGTGGATGCGCCCGCCCCAACCCCCTGGCCCAAGGAGCCTGACTCGGGGCGCCGGGTGGCGGTCATCGGGTCGGGCCCGGCGGGCATGTCGGTGGCCTATTACCTCCAGCTGCGCGGCCACCACTGCGACGTCTTCGAGGCCGATCCAGAGCAGGGCGGCATGCTGCGCTATGGGATCCCTGCCTACCGGCTGCCAAAGGAGTGGATGGACCGCGAGCTGAACCACGTCTGGGAGCTGGGCGCCACATTCAAGCCGAACATGCGCCTGGGCCGCGACTTCCACGTCGCCGAGCTGCTGGAGCAGGGTTACGACGCGGTCTACGTCGGCATCGGCTGCTACAAGTCCAACGACATGGGGATCCCCGGCGAGGACGCCGATGGGGTGGTCAACGCCCTGGAGAACCTCTACAACAGCTCTCGCGGCGTCGAGATTCCCGCCCTGAAAGACGCGCGGGTCGTGGTCATCGGCGGTGGCTTCACCGCCATCGACTGCACGCGCACCAGCCTTCGCCAGCGCGCGGGCGAGGTGACCCTGGTCTACCGCCGCGACCTGAAGGACATGCCGGCCCAGGACGAGGTGCACGAGGCGATCGAGGAGGGGGCACGGGTCATCTTCCAGGCCGCGCCGGTCCGGATCGTGACCGACAAGAACAACAAGGTGACCGGCGTCGAATTCCAGCGCATGCACCTGGGCGAGCCTGACGAGAAGGGTCGCCGTCGCCCGGAGCCGATGCCGGGCACCGAGTTCACGGTCAGCTGCGACACCGTGCTGGGCGCCATCGGCCAGGGACCCGAGCTGTCCTGGATCGACAGCGAGCCCGAGTAGATCCGCGCGCAGCTCGAGACCAGCCGCCGCGGCACCCTGGTCAGCGAGGACGACATCTTCCGCACCGGCCTGCCGAAGGTCTTCGCCTCCGGGGACGTGCGGGCCGGGGCAACCACCGTGGTCGAGGCGATCGGCGAGGGGCGCCGCGCCAGCTACGCGATCGACTATTGGCTGCGCGGCCACGACCTGGACGACCCGCAGGTGCGCCGCATCGTGTCCGAGCCGCAGCCCAGCTTCCTGACCATCGTGCCCTTCACCGACGACGTGAAGGAGCCCAAGGCGGTAATGGGCAAGCTTGGCCCCGAAGAGCGCAACCGCAGCTTCGGCGAGTACGAGCACGGCTACACCGGCGACCAGGCTATGGCCGAGGCGGCGCGCTGCCTGCAGTGCACCTGCGAGGCGATCGGCCACTGCGACCTGCGCGAGGCTGCCATCGAGTACGAGACCACGCTCAACATGGCGATCGACGAGCGTTCGATCCAGGACAACCCCTACGTCGGCGCCAACCACGGCTACGGCCGCGACGAGACGCACTCCTTCATCCTGCGCGACTACAGCCGCTGCATCGACTGCGGACGCTGCGCCCAGGTCTGCAAGGACATCGTGGGTGCCGGTTGCTACGACTTCATCGGCAAGGGCTTCGACTCGCTCGTCACCACCGCGGACTTCGTATCCCTCAACGAGACGCCGTGCGTGTCATGCGGCCGCTGTGCCGAGACCTGCCCGGTGGGCGCCCTGATGCCGCGACCGCGCACGCTGGAGACCTACCAGCTCGACATGAGCCGATGCATCTTCTGTGGCATATGCGCCGATGCCTGCCCATACGACGCCCTGCGCTGCGGCCCGGAGTTCGAGTTCAGCGAGTACCAGCGTGACCTGCCGATGCTCGACATCCTGGAGATGTCAGACCGGGAGCGTCCCACCAGGTAGGAGATGAGGGGGCGGCTCTCGGTAGGGCTCCTCGCCTAAAGGCCTGGTAGAGGTTGACAGCTCCCTCCGGGGTGATGTGTAATATATTACATGCCACTGCCGCGGGACCAGCAGATCGAGCGATTCCTGCTGAGCGATCGGGCCTATGCCGTCCTTCGGACGGCGATCATCGATGGCACCCTCGCCCCAGGCGAACGGCTGCGCGACGCGGAGCTCGTGCTGCGACTGGGCCTCAGCCGAACGCCCATTCGTGAAGCCCTTGCCCGCCTCCAGGAGGACGGGCTGGTTGAGTCGGAACCGAATCGCTACACGCGCGTCGCGCCCTTGGACCGGAGGGATGCGCGCGACGCCTACCCGATCGTGGCCGCGCTCCACGCGCTTGCCGCACAGCTCGGGGTGCGTCGCCTGACCCCCGAAGACATGCGCACCATGCGTTCCCAGAACCAGCGATTCGCCAACGCGATCGCGGCAGCCCACGTGGACGAGGCGATGGCGGCTGACGATGCGTTCCATGGCGTGCTCATCGACGCGTCAGGCAATCCGGCCATCGCGTCCACGCTTGAGAGGCTGATGCCGCGCCTCCACCGGCTGGAGCGCGTCCAATTTGGATCCCTGCTGGGGCGACGTTCCGTGAGCCAGCACGAGGCCATCATCGCCGCTTCAGGAAAGGGCGACGCCCAGGGTGCCGCCGATGCCGTCCGCGAGAACTGGCTCTCACTGGGCGCCCTCATCGAGAAGACCTTCCGCACGGAGGAGACCTGACATGTCCACCGCCGCCATCTCCCGGGTCGAGATCCACGATCCGGCGGTGCTCGACCAGGCGCGCAAACTCATCGAATCACTCAACCCAGCGGAGATGCAGCAGGCGGTCGTCGACGCCGTCGGCCGGAATGCGCGATGGCGCGGAACCGAATGCATCAACCTCCTGGCGCCCGAGGCTCTGGTCAGCCCGACCGTGCAGCGGCTCCTCTCGAGCGAGGTCGGGCAGCGGGCGGCGGAGGGCCACATCGGCTCGGTCAATCGCTGGTTCGCGGGGACGAAGCACATCGACGAGATCGAGTCGCTCTGCGTGGAGCTGCTGAAGAAGCTCTTCCACTCCAACTATGCCGAGCACCGCCTGGTCGCCAGCATGATCGGCAACCTTGCCGTCTATGCCGCGTTCACGGAGCCCGGCGACACGATCATGTCGATCCCCCAGCCGGTGGGCGGGCATTCGAGCAACCGGACCGACGGCCCCGCGGGGATCCGCGGTCTGCGCATCGTCGACATCCCTCTCGATCCTGTGGAGCTGGAGGTCGACCTCGACGCATTCGCGTCCTTGGCTCGCGAGCATCGGCCGAAGGTGGTCGCCCTGGGAGCATCAATGACGTTGTTTCCGCTCCCCGCCAGGGAGATGAGCCAGGTCGTCAGGGAGTGGGGCGGACGGATCTTCTTCGACGGCGCCCATCAGCTGGGCCTCATCGCCGGTGGCCAGTTCCAGGATCCGCTTGGGGAAGGCGCGGCCGTCCTGACCGGTTCGGCCGGAAAGACGTTCAGCGGTCCGCAGAGCGGGGTCATGGTCTGGAACGATCCTGACCTCACGGAGCGGCTGGGGGCGGCGGTCTTTCCCCAGCTGGCGGCGACGCATCAGGTCAACCGGGTCGCGGCGCTGGCAGCGGCGGCCGCCGAGATGATCGAGTTCGGCCGGCCGTACATGGCCCAGATCGTCGCCAACGCCCAGGCGCTCGGCGCGGCGCTCCACGGCCGCGGCATCCCGATGCTCGGCGCGCACAAGGGGTTCACGCGAACGCACCAGGTGATTGCCGACGTGCGTGGGTTCGGCGGTGGGCTTGTCGCGGCTCAACAACTGGCGGAAGCCAACATCATCACCAACAAGAACCTGATTCCCTCGGACCGCGCCGAGAACTGGGATCGCCCGAGTGGCCTGCGCATCGGGACGACGGAGGTGACGCGGCTTGGCATGGGCGCAGACGAGATGGAGCGTGTCGCCGACCTCATTGCGGCGGTCCTCGTGGAGGGGCGTGATCCAGCCGAGGTCAGGCGTCAGGCGATCCACCTGCGCGCGGACTTCCAAGAGGTGCAGTACTGCTTTACGCCGGCGCAGCCCGGGACCTAGAAGAAGCGAAGGCCCGAAGGACCGCCAACGCCAGGTATCCGACGAGGCAGTTGATGGGGTGGGCAACCACTCCTCGGCTGGCTATCGCGACAGCCTTCGGAGCCGGCCGCCCACCCTTTCTTCTTCGTTCTGGTGGCGGGGTAGCTGGCGTCATGGATCACGTCCCGATCGGCGAGGAGATTGCGGCGCTGTATAGGCTTGTAGCCTTCCATGCTGAATGTCGCAAGTTCGAACCTCGTCTCCCGCTCCAATCTTCAGTTCTGAGCATAAAGAGACACCATGACTCGTGTCCCTTGCTCGTTGTCTGGATGCTGCAATGCATCACGGCACCACATGCCGCAGCGGTCGAGAAAAAATCCACCTGGTCGACGCAGATCCGTGTCCTGGATGGCGGCTCCGGGGCGACCTTGGTACCCAATGGGCGTAGCATGAGCCGCATCGCGCCCTGAGGCCACCTCATGCGGTTGCCCGACCTGCTCGAACTCATTGCAGACGGCATCACCACCGTGCTCGGCACCTGGCTGGGGCTGACCGTCGCCGCGATAGCCCCGAGCTCCCGGTGTCGTCGGCGTCCGGCTGACGCGGGACGATTCCTGGCCCGCATTCAAGAAGCGCTGCCGCGAGGCGAGGAATGAGCGCGATGCTCCCGCGCCGCATCCTTGCAGCGGCGGCAGCCGCAAGCGCAGCCAGCGTGCTGGTCCTGTTGCTGGTCTGGGTGGGGTTGGTCACGGGGCCATCCGCCGATCTCGCGGCCATCGCCGCGGGTGTGCCCTTGCTCGCGCTAGCTCGAGCGGTGCCCGAGGGCACAGGCATCGGTCTGCTGGCCGCGCGACTGGCAGGCACCGCGGCGGCCATCGTCCTGCTTGCCGGCGCGGTCCTCAGGCTGACCGGCGCGGCCCTCAGCGGTGAACCGAACTTACCGGCAGTCGCAGCCTTAGCACTTCTCGCAGTCTGGCTGCTGTTGACCGGCGTGGTTGGAGGTCAAGGGATTCGCTGGGCGGCGACCGCGGCCGGCGTGGCACTGTTTGCGCTGGTGGTTGCCTTCGTCCTGACTGGCACGCAGCCACACCGCGTGGGTCTCGACTCTCCCCTCCTTCTCGTGCTGGTCGGCGCGCTACTCACCGCGCCGGTGTGCTATGGCATCTGGGCGGTCAGTGTCGCGTTTGGTATCGCGTCGACTGATGCCTAGCGCGGCGTCCCCCCGGCTCCGTCTGACACGAAGACCCTCGCCGGAGGCGCTCCGCCGGCTCGTGCCGCCTACGGCAAGTCCCGGTGCATCGATCGCCATGGATGCGTAGTCAGCTAGCAGCCGAGCGGAGGATCGGTGAACGCGGAGGATTATGGCCCTGCTGCCGCCGCCACCGCGGTCACCACGAATTCGGTTCGGCACCCGAGCACCGAGGCCGGTGGCGCGGGCGAGGACGGGGGAATTGTTTCGTGATCCACCAAGCCGCACGTCACTGAGAGCGGATGATCCAATCGCCCGGTGACGTCCAACAGTACGCCAGCCTGGAACGCGCCGGACGGGAGAGCGTTTGGATCCCAGATCACCTCGATGCCCGTTGGCCCGCCAGACTCGTCGGTGGTGATTCGGTACCCGGGCAGGCGACAATTCATCCAGAAGTCGGAGGGGTCGTATCCGCAGCCTCCGATGGGCGGCTCGGCGCCCCAGCCACGGATCGTGAAAATGCCATCAGCGAAGCAGGCGAGCCACTCCTCGCGCTCCATTTCCAGCAGGGCGGACACCGGCACCGGAACTTCCGAGGGGCACGCAAGCGGGAGCGCGAGCAACCATGGGCTGTTGGCGGTGCTGACCCCGGCTACCCACCCAAGGGGCGCTCGCCGCTCCCCGCCCAGGCAGCAGATGTGGAGCCCAAGGGGTTGCACCTGGAACCACTGATACCCGCCGCCCGCGACTGGGCCGGCGATGACGAAGACCCGCTCGCCCGCGTCCAATCGCGCCTCCTCGGTAACAAGTCCCGCGTCCCCCTTGTATTCATAGCCGAGCTGCGGGAAGTCGGTGCCCGCGCCGGCGCGAATGGCGAGATCATTGACCTGGACCACGGCGACGTCGTCGACGACCGGAGGACGCGATGTCGCGAGCGGGCTGGCTGACGCCGGCGGAAGGGAGAAGGCCGGGCTACTCGAAGGGGTGGCGGAAGGAGTAGGGATCACCGAGCGGTCCGCCCACGGGGGCTCAATCAGGCCCGATCCGACGACAGCCGAGATCGCAAGCGCTGCCAGCAGAGCCGCCACCAGGAGCAGCGCCGGCCGTGAAGATCGTCCGGGTCGACGCATCTCCCGCTGCAGGACCGAGTAGAGCCGATCCTCGAAGGCCGCATCGAACTCGGCCGGCCCGGCGTGCGTCGCCAGCCGCTCGAAGAGTCGCTCGTCGGTCATCGGTCCGCCTGCTGGTAAGCCTGACGGAACGCGTCACGACCTCGGGCAAGGAGTGACGCCGTGGCGGCCTCACTCTTCCCGAT
>JBKKBV010000095.1:0-6602 GCA_046713375.1 Candidatus Limnocylindria bacterium | reverse complement strand
CGCATCGGGGCCGAGGCGGTCGGCGATGATCGCGGCCAGGGCACGATCGGTCACCCTTCAGCCTCCACCGCTGCGGCGGGTCGGCGCCGACGCAGGCGGAAGCCGAGGCCGGCGGGAACCACGAGTCGCATCGAGGCGAGGGTCAGGAGCAGCGATAGGCCCGCGAAGGTGAGCGCAAAGCGGGGCCAGAAGTGGCCGGTGGCGACGGTCTGCGGGTCGAACACGGCCTGTACGCCGGGCTGGACGCCAGGATCTGCGCAGCGCTCGTTCGGCCCACACTCGCCGTTGAAGCCAGCGCCATCGAAGCCGGGCTTGACGTCCGTCGGCACTCCATCGGTGATCGTGAAGCAGAGACCACCCTCGCACTGCATGCCGGCGGTCCCGCGGATCTCGGCCATGATCCTGCCCATGTCGCCCGTCGTGATCTCGGTGTCCGCCACGATCTCGACCATGGCGACGGCAGGGTTCAGATAGAGAAGCTGTTCGGGTGCCCGGTTGGGGAGGCCGAAGGCGCCGTCGGTCACGCCGGTCAGGGTCGCGGTCCACAGGCGCCAGATGAAGAAGGTGCCCACGGTGAGAAACAGGACGGTTGAATAGGCGATCACGGTGGCGCTCTGCGTGCGCTTGATGAGTGCACTGCAGAAGAGGCCGATGACGCCGAAGCCGATGGCCGACACCAGCAGCACGACCTGCACGCGGACGATGTCCTCCACCAGCACCCCGCCGTACATCAGCACCAGGGCCGAGACCGGGATCCCCGCCAGGATCATGAGGACCACGAAGGCGAGGGCCGACAGGAGCTTGCCAACCACGATGGCTCCGGGGCGCAGCGGAGTCGTGATGAGCAGGTCGAGGGTTGCCTTCTCGCGCTCCAGGCTGATCGCTCCGGTCGTGAAGGCCGGTGCCAGGAAGGCGACCAGCATGAGCTGGAAGACCGAGAGCATGGCGAAGATCGCCTGCCCCACGATGGCCGACCCATTGGCGACGCTGACGCTCGACCCATCGGGTGCGAAGAGCTCCCCCGGGATCCTGGCGTCGGCCACCGAGCTGATGTAGGCGCCGTACGCGATCAGCGCCAGCACGGCGAGGTAGATGGTCAGGACGACAAATGCCCGTCGACCGCGGAATCGGGAGCGCAGCTCCTTCGACATGATGGTCGAGACCGATGAGCCGAACTCGCGCAGGCCGGAGAGGCGCCGCCGGGGGAGAGTCGTCGCCGTCATGCCGCCGTCTCCTCGTCGTTTCCGGTGACCTTGAGGAAGATCTCCTCCAGGTCGCTGGTCGCCTGTCCGAAGCCACTCACCGTGTGTCCGGCCGCGATCATGCCCTGCAGCAGCGCTGCCTGCTCGTCGGCCGGCCCGTCAAACGGGACCTCCAGACGCGTCTTGCCGGCCTCGCTGCTCACCGCAAGGACGTCGCCGACCCGTGGATCGGTTCCAAGCCAGGCCGCCGCCGCATCGCCGTCCGACAACACGTCGATGCGCAGCAGGGCCGTGGCACGCAGCGAACGCTCGATCTCGGCGATCTGCCCGGAGCGCACCATGCGGCCTCGATCGATGATGCCCACCGAGGTGCACAGCTCCGCCACCTCGCTGAGGATGTGGCTGCTGACCAGGATCGTCTTGCCCATCCCGCGCAGCTCGCGCAGGATCTCGCGCATCTCGACCCGAGCCCGCGGATCGAGACCCGAGGCCGGCTCGTCGAGGATCAGAAGCTTCGGATCGTGGACCAGCGTGTGGGCCAGGCACAGTCGCTGGCGCATGCCGCGCGACAGGGCCTCGACGTACGACTCGCGCTTGTCACTCAAACCCACGATCTCGAGCAGCTCCCCGATCATGCCGGCCCGCCGCGCCGCCGGCACCGAGTAGCAGCGCGCGAAGAAGTCGAGGTATTCCCACACCCGCAGGTCGTCGTAGACGCCGTAGAAGTCGGGCATGTAGCCGATGCGGCGGCGGACCTCGACCGGGTCGGCGGTCACGTCGATGCCGCACACCAGCGCCTCACCGGCGGTCGGCGCCAGCAGGGTGGCCAGGACCCGCATCGTCGTCGTCTTGCCGGCTCCGTTGGGACCGACCAGTCCGTAGATCTCGCCGGGGCCAACCACCAGGTCGATGCCGGCTACCGCCAGCTCATCGTCGTAACGCTTGACCAGGCCGCGGGTCTCGATGATCGGGGTCATGGGGCGGGGACTCCCGTGACCCGCGCGCCGGCGAAGATCGAAAACTGTCCCATCTCGGCCGGCACGCCGGTCCCGCTGATCTTGATCAGGAGCCGGCCCGATGAGTCGAGCACGCGAGTCGGATCGGCGACGTCGAAGCGGCTCTGCTCGGAGAGGTCGCCCAGATCGAGCCATTCGGCTGCGATCGCGTCGTACACCGCCACGCGGAAGCCGCTCGGTAGGAAGGCACCCACGTTCTCCTGGTCGTAGAAGATCGTGCCGGGCTCACTGGCCACGATGACCGTCACCTTGCTCGGGACCAGACCGGTCGCCTCGAGCGGCAGCCCCATCCGGAAGGTGACCTCACCATTCGCCAGCATCACGGAGCCCGGAGCGGTCTGCGATGCCTCTCCATCGGTCGACAGGACTTCGGTGCTCATGGCCGATGGGCCGATCGTCACCGGGCCGGGTCCCAGGGTTGGCTGACCCGAGACCACCTCCACCGCCTGGGCGTAGCGCTGGACCTCCTGGCCATCGAGCTCGACCTCGAGCGGAGATGCGTCGGCCTGCCACCCGATCAGGAACGGCCCACGATCGATCCCGCCGGAGGCGCCTTCCATCTTGCCGGGAAAGCCGCGGTAAGAGCCAACCAGCGCGTCGATCACCAGGCTGCGGACGGAGATCTGGCGGTCGGTGGCCGCGCTGGTGTCGAACGTGGAGATGCCATACACCTGCTGCGAGGCCGAAGACCCGTTGAGGTTGCGAAGGGGCATGCGGAAGGTCTTCGACTCTCCGGGGGCAAGGGCGCCAACCATGACGCCGCCGCTCTGGCTGATGACCGCAACGTCCTCCATCGGCTCCGTGCCCTCGTTGGTGGCACGGCCCTCGAGGTCGGTGGCGGTCAGGGACCAGGTCACGCGCAACGATGGCGTGTAGGGAACCACGGCCTCGGCCCGCACCGCCTGCTGCCCGCTGACCGGGACCGCCAGGCCGCGCAGGTGGGCCGGATCCCCCTGCTCGGTGGCGTAGTTCAGCGCCGCCCCGCCGACGGTCGGATCGAAGCTGTTGGCGGCCAACGCCGAGAGGAGCGCGTCGCCTCGCACCGTCAGGTCGTAGCTCGCGCGGGCCGGGCTGGAGATGCCGGCGAAGGTGGAGACCGAGGCGGCCGTGCCGTCGGTCGACGTGCGCACCACGGAGATCTCGTTGACGATGATCTGGCTGCCCTTCATCGACAGGCCGATGCCGTACGACACGCCCGAGAAGACGAGCGCCAGGACCGGAGCCACGACCCACGCCAGCTCGCGACGGTCGTAGCGGCGCAGGACCAGGTAGCTCAATGGGCCGATGAGCAGGATGTAGCCCACGATCACGGCCAGCAGCAGCTCCGCTGGCGGCACCGCCAGTGAGGGAAGTCGGGCGAGCGCCACGCTCATCGAGTTGGCGACTTCATCGTCAACCGGACCGGCCCCGCCCCATTGCTCGAAGATCCGGTCGTCCGGAATGAGCCGCGTCCAGAGGGCCGGCGCGCCGGCCCATGTGCGGAACGGCTCGGTGGCCAGGTCGATCCCCACGAAGCTGACGCGTCCCGCTCCACTGCTGACTGACGCAAACAGGGTTCGGCCACTAACGTCGTTCACGAGGCCGATGGCACCCAGCCGCAGGTCGCCCGCCGCCACGGTCAGCGGGTCGCTGCCGTCCGGCTGGCCGGCGCCGGCCCAGGCGGCCAGCGTCGCGGCGCTGCTGCCATCGCTTGACGCGAGACGCTCAACCGGCAGAAGCGAACCGAATGCGGCGGTGCGTGCCTGCCAATCCGGTCCGCCCAGCACGATCAGCTGCCCGCCCGCCGCCACCCATCGCTCCAGCGCGCGCCGCTGGGCCTCGGTCAGGCCGCTCGAATCGGCGGCCCACACGATCGTCTCGATGCCGCGCAGGGGCTCGGGACGCTCCGTCAGATCCGCAGGTGTGAGGGGGATCGGCTCAGGAAAGCCACCGCCGCGCGCGATCAGCTGCGGCCGGAGGTTGCCGCCCCCGTCGCCGACGATCGCAACATGGCCGCTGGTCCGCTCCAGGACGCGGGCATCGGCGCTGGAGGTTGCCAGGGACTTGCCCTCGGCCGATTCGAAGCGCAACGCGATCGTGCGCACGAACGGCGCCGGCCTGACGTAGATGCTCACGAGCTTGTGCGCGCCGGCCGGCAGCTCGACGAAGCGCCGTACCGTGCCATCGATGCCATCCGTGGCCAGGTAGCCGGTGACCGGAGAGCCGCCGTTCGAGAGGGTGGCGGCGATGCCGATCCAGCCGTTGGCCTCGAAGCGGCCGCCGACCAGGGCGCGTGCCTCCAAAGTGATCGCCTCGGCAGCACCGACGGGAGCCGCCATCGAGGGCAGCATCATCGCGACCAGGAACGCGGCGGCGGCCAGGCGAGCCAGGCGGCCGGTACGGTGCGGCATCGGACCTCGCGAGCGGTGCGGTTGAACGGTCTGGACCGTAGACGCAGCGCGGACCCCCGCAGTTTCAGCCGTGGGCTGGCAGGAGTCCAGCGACGGCATCGGTACACTCCCCAGATGCCCACCCTCCGCCCGTTCCGCGGGCTCGGCTACGCGCTGGACCGCTATGCGGTTCTGTCGCCGCCCGGAATGCGGATCGCGGACCTGACGGACGTTGTCTGCCCGCCCTACGACGTCATCACGCCGGCGCAGCAGGCCGAGCTGCTGGAGCGCAGCGAACGCAACGCGGTGCGACTGGAGTTCTCTGCCGAGCCTGACCCACACGCCGCTGCGGCTGCTGCCCTGGAAGCGTGGCAAGCGGATGGCACGCTTGAGCGGCGTGCCGAGACATCGGTCTATTCCTACCGATACGCTCGGCCGGCGGCCCCGGACGAGCCGGCAGTGCGTGGCGTGGTGGCCAGGCTCCTGCTCGAGCCATTCGGAGCCGGGGTGCGGGCGCACGAGCACACCCTTGCCGGCCCTAAGGCGGATCGCCTGGCGCTGCTGCACGCGACCGGTACCCAGCTGTCGCCGATCCTGGCCATCTACTTCGACGGCTCGGTCCACCACGACCATCTCATGGACCTTCCCTGGACCGATGAATGGCGTGCGCGGGACGGCGACGGGCTGCTCCATACGCTTGTCGCCGTCCAGCCAGTCGAGGGCCTGATGGACCACCTGTCGCGCCAGCAGCTCTTCATCGCCGATGGGCACCATCGCTACGAGACGGCGCTGGCCTACCAGGCGGCGGTGCGGGCCGACCCGGCCTGGGCCGATGCCGAGCCCGGCTCGCTGGCCGCGGACTGGGTCATGGCGGTGCTCGTCAACGCCGAGCGCGAGGAGCTGGAGATCCAGGCCACCCATCGGCTCATCCGTGAGGCGGATGACGATGCAGTGCGCTCGTTGGTCCGCGATCCGGGGCCGATCTGGCAGGTGACCCGGGTGGGTTCCGACGAGCTCGCCGGGCGGCTCGCGCAGCTGGAGAGCGCCGAGCAGCCGGTCTTCGGGCTTGTCCTGCCCGGCGACGAGGGATTCCTGCTGGTAGGGGACGCGGAGGCTGTCGCTGATCGGATGCGCCGCGAGCCAATGGGTGCGGAGGTCCGCCGGCTGGACCTTGCGATCCTGCAGGCGACGATCCTCGGCGACCGGCTGGGAATCGATGCTCCGGCTATCGCCACCGGGGACGCGCTCGCCTACACTAGGAGCGAGGCTGACGCGATCCGCGCCGTGGCGAGCGGCGAGGCGAAGGCCGCGATCCTGGTTCGTCCCACTCGACTCGAGCAGCTGGCCGCGGTGGCAAGCGCCGGCGACGTGATGCCCCAGAAATCGACGTACTTCTATCCCAAGCTTCTGACCGGCTTGGTCTTCTACCCACTGGAGGGCGAGTAGCAGCGTGGTCCAGGCCATCAAACGCGACGAGGTCTACATCGATCCAGAGGGGATCTACGTCGAGACGCAGCAGCCCGAGCGGCGCAGCCGCAAGCCCCCGCTGCTCCTCGTCCACGGCGCCCTGACCGGCTCGTGGCTGTGGTCGAGCTTCGGCGCCTACTTCGCCGAGCGCGGGTGGGAGGCGCACGCCATGAACCTGCGCGGCCACTACACCTCCGACCTGGCCGACCTTGCTGAGACCCGGATGCGGGACTACGCGGCTGATATCGGCGTCGCCGTCCGGCAGCTCGGCCGGCCACCGATCGTCATCGGCTGGGGGTTCGGCGCACTGGCAGCCATGCTGTACGCGGAGCACAACCGCGTGCTGGGACTCGTCCTGCTGGCCCCGTCGCCGCCGGCGGCGGCGCTGCCGCGACGCCCGGTCGAGCACGAGCTGAAGCTGGTCCCGGATGTCTACGACGCGACCTGGTGGGGCTGGATCCAGCCCTGGGACAAGCTGCATGACGCGATATCCGACATGAACGACGACGAGCTGGAGAAGATGCAGGAGATGCTCGCCGGCGCAAGTG